>JAGPJJ010000161.1 GCA_018054505.1 Prevotella sp. | reverse complement strand
TCATAATCCAGAACCAGAATACGAGCAAAAGTATAAATGGTCCATAACTAAATAGTATGTTTGTTAGGAATCCATTGCTATCGTTATTTTCATAACTAAAGTCAACAATCTTTCTTGTTTGTTGTTCTTTTGTAAGATATTTCTCCAGTTCGTCAATAGAACCGAAATTTACATTAAGATATGGGTTTGAGCCAACTTGTTTTGCGTTTCTGTGGAATACATCCTGAATATGTTTGGGATTAACAAACATTTTAAGCGTACTCTTGTCTTTGTTTATAACAACGTTGCTGGCATATCCTTTCTCTACATATTGTTTAAACCTTGTGTATGTAGCTTCCTGACTTGCTCCGTCGCCAGCTAGCATATCACCTCCGCCAGAGAAAATAATAACTCCCAATGTAAGGACTACGAGCAGATACAGCCAGTTCATATTGAAACGTGGCATCTTTGGCTCGTTTTTGTCTCTGTTATTTAAAGGGTTGTTTTTATTGTCCATTTATTCTAATTTTAGTTTTCGGATATTATACAAATAACGTGCCAAACAACTAATCCAGATTTGGTATTTTTGTTATATCGGCATCTTCCCATAATGTTTCCAAATTGTAGTATTCGCGTGCCTCTGGCATAAATATATGCACCAATACATCTGCATAGTCTATTGCTACCCATTCATTATTTCCCAATCCTACTACGTTGATCGGCTTTTCTTTAACTTCCGTGCGTACAGTGTCGCTCACAGAACCTGCAATTGCTTCCACCTGAGTAGGAGAGTTACCTTGACATACTACGAAGTATTTTGCAATTGCACCGTCTATATTTGCTAGGTTTACAATTGTTATGTATTCGCCTTTTTTCTCTTGTATGCCTTTTGTTATAGTTTCAACTAATTTACTTGTTGCTTCCATTAATAGAATTTCTTTTGTTGTGTATTATATAATGTGTGATATCAGTCACAAAGGTACATAATTTATAGATATAACATTAACAAAAAAGTGTCTATTTTGTTTTTTTTCTCATTTTTATGAAAAAAAATTGATGAAAGTTTTGGAAGTTTATAAAAAAGCGCTACCTTTGCACACGCAATTCAGAACAACACTGATAAGTGCAGTTCTCATTGGGATATGGTGTAATGGTAACACTGCAGATTCTGGTCCTGCCATTCTTGGTTCGAGTCCGAGTATCCCAACAGTTAAGCAACTCTTTTGAGTTGCTTTTTTTGTGTCCTTACATAAGCTGTTGTTATCATATTATTTGTAAAACGATGATAATCATTCAGCGTTCATTTCTATATATATTTTACTTGAAAATATGTGCTTAATTATAGTTCAGTTATATACAAAAAAAATTGATTGTCTCACGACAACCAATCTCTTAACCTTAATAATCTAATACCATGAAAAACATGCTGCAAAGATAGAAGCTTTTTGTGAAACCTCCAAATTATTAGTCATGAAATCATCGCATTTTATATTTTGTTAACCTTGCGGTAATAATTCACTTTTTATTTTTTACTTTTTAAAATTCTCAGCGTCAATAGCTTTGATTTTCTGCTTTATGAGTTCTACATCATCCTTTAGTTTCTGAACCTTATGATTCATTTCGTCAATAAGGTTGTTACCCTTTTTGCTGCTTGCATTAAGGAAACCAAGGTTGTTCTCATAAGTGATAATTTCTTGTTTCAGACTTTCATAGCGTCTCATAAGTCTGCCACGCTCGTTATCAATTGCATCTTCGCCACCTTTCACTACATTCTTCAGATTGTTTCTGAAGTTGTCCATGCGCTTTTTAGCAATTGAGATATGAAGATCTTTATATAACTTATCAAGAACATCGTGATATTCTTTGTAGAGCTTATCTTTTTCTTTAAATGGTACGTGTCCAATCTTGTTGTATTCTTCAACAAGCTTTTGTACTTTCTCCTGCACGTCGCCAGAAATATCTTCTGCAAGAGCTTTAAGCTGCGAGATGATATCTTTCTTTTTGTTTAAGTTGCTATGTTCTTCGTTGCGTGTTCCTGCATTGGCTGCATTGCGTGCTTCAAAGAATTTGTTGCATGCAGAAAGGAATTTAGTCCATAGTTCGTCACCTAGTTTCTTAGGAACAGGACCAATAGTCTTCCATTCTTTTTGTAATGCAATGAATTTATCTGTAGTAGCCTTCCAATCAGTATTGCCCTGAAGAGACTCTGCTTGTTCTATCATCTTCTGCTTCTTCTCAGCATTCTCTGTAAAGTGCTGTTTCATTTCCTTGAAATGTTCAGCCTTCTTTCCGAAGAATTCATCACATGATGCACGGAATCTTTCAAAAATCTTCACGTTCATCTTCTGTGGTGCAAATCCTATTTTCTTCCAATCAGCCTGAAGAGCAATGATTTCCTTTGTATGCTTGTCCCAATCGCCTTCGCCATTATTCTCAGCTTTCACGATTTCTTCAATTTGTTCACACAAAGTTGTCTTCTTGCTCAGATTTTCTTCCTCCTTAGAGCGTAAATCTTCAAAATGCTTTTGGTGCTTCTTGTTTATAACAGTTGATGCAGCCTTGAATCTATTCCATGTCTCCTCGCGCAGTTCCTTTGCAACAGGACCAGTTTCGCGATACTGCTGATGAAGTTCCTGCAATTGGTGAAAAGCACTAATCACATCTTGTTCTTCGTCAAGTTTCTCGGCAGCTTCACATAGATGGCGTTTAAGTTCAAGATTCTTCTTGAAGTCATATTCGCGAGCTTCACGATTCAAGTTCAACAAATCATAATACTGTTCTATATAAAGTTGATAGTTTCTCCACAATTCATTAGCCTTGTCAGCAGGAACAGTTCTGATTTCTTTCCATTGCTGTTGCAACTCTTTGAATTCCTGATAGCATTTATTTGCTTCATCAGGAGAAGTTACCATAGCCTTTATGCGCTCAATGATATTGAGTTTTTTCTGTAAATTATCTTGTTTCTCAGCTTCCTGCTCAAGAAATAATTTTGCGCGACGTTCTTTGATGACACTCATCTGAGCTTTGAATATTTCTTCATCCTCATCTGGAACCATTACATATTTTTCTGGATCGCCACCGGCTTCCAAATATGCTTTTTGCTTAGCGTCACGCTCTGCGATGTGAATTTTGTAGAAAGTGGTTTTTAGATTATCGAGTTCCTCTTTAGTAGGGTTCTCTTCATTTCCAACAATTTCTTTAAGACGTTCAAGAATTTCAGCCTTGCTCTTATATGTTTTTGGCTCGGCTTGAGTTTCATTTGAAAACTCTACTTCAGCAGGATTTGTATTATTCTGCTGTTCAACATCTAACATTCCCTCTTTAGGGGCATTCTCTTGAGAGTTCATCATTTCACTGGTTTAGTTTATGATACTGATTTTCATTGCGTTGTGCAATCATTATTAGCTTGCAAACTTAAATAAAAAAAGTGTAATTTCCTAATTTAATTTGATTTTTTTTACTTTTCCCGTGTTATAGTAGGCGTTTGTAGCGTAAAATCCACCATGAAATACCTGATACTAATACTGATATAACGATAGCTATTATAAATCCAAACGGATTTCTTTCCATACCGTTAATAAGGTTCATACCAAAAATACTTGCTATAAGGGTAGGGAACATCATGATGATACTCACAGATGTGAGCGTACGCATCACGGTGTTCATGTTGTTGTTGATAATGCTGGAATATGTCTCCATTGTCGACTCCAGAATATCAGAGTAAATATTTGTTGTTTCGCGTGCCTGAGTCATCTCAATACTTACGTCTTCAATAAGGTCAGCATCAAGTTCATCCACCTGAAGTTTAAACTTCAGCTTTTGCAGAAGATTCTCGTTGCCACGTATTGATGTGATGAAATATGTAAGTGAGTCTTGCAGACGGCTTAGTCCTATCAGGCTCTCGTTGTTCACTCCCTGATCAAGATTATGCTTTGCTTTCTCAATTAAGAGGTTTATCTGTTTCAGTCGCTTCAGATACCAAACGGCACTTGAAAGGAACAGACGGAATATCAGATCCACGTAGTCGGTGAATCCTTCGCGTCTTTTTTGCTGATAGCTCACAAAGTCTATCATCATGTTCGTTTCGTAATAGCAAACTGTTATTGTCACGTCACGCTTCTGTATTATACCAAGTGGCACAGTAGTGTATGGCGTGCGTGAGCGAACTTCTTTTACGTATGGAATACGAAGAATAATGAGCATCCAGCCGTCATCATATTCATAACGTGCTCGCTCGTCTGTATCGCTAATGTCTGATAGAAAATAATCTGGTATTTTGAAAGTATCTTCAAGATATTCCTGATCTTCGTCTGTTGGGCATGTAACCTGTATCCAACAATTGGGCTGCCACTCTTTAAGGGCGCTCAAATTTTC
>JAGPJJ010000030.1:11286-15427 GCA_018054505.1 Prevotella sp. | reverse complement strand
GACTATCAAATATGGAAAAAACAATGAGATAAGACCTATTTCACAACAACTTAACGGAATTAAAACGCCAAGTAAACTGACACTGAAGGTCTCTGTAAATGGGAATACAAATGAATGGGACTTCTGGGTATATCCAGCAAAGGTAGAAATGCCTAAAACAAAAGACATTTACATCACTGACACATTGGATTCTAAGGCAATTAAGATATTAACTAATGGAGGAAAGGTTCTGATTACCGCTGGTGGAAAAATACGCTATGGCAACGATGTAAAGCAAACCTATCTGCCAGTATTCTGGAATACAAGTTGGTTTAAAATGCGCCCACCACATACTACAGGAGCCTATATAATGAACAATCATCCCATTTTCAAAGATTTTACTACAGATTCATGGCAGAATATAAACTGGTGGGAACTTGTAAACAAAGCACAAGTAATGAATCTTCAGGAATTTCCAGAAGAGTATCAACCAATATATCAACCAATTGATACATGGCACGTAAGTCGCAAATTGGGAATGATTGTTGAGGCAAATGTTTTAAAAGGGAAATTACTAATGACAACTTTTGACATCAATAACAATCTTAACAAGAGAATTGTTGCACGCCAACTTAGAAAATCAATACTAGAATACATGTCTAGTAACGAGTTTAAACCAGAAATAACTCTAGATATAAAGGTTATACGTGACCTATTTGAAAAAGAGGCAACAAAGGTAAACATGTTTACCAAAGACTCCCCTGATGAATTGAAGCCGAAAATTATCAGATAAGTCATCCTAATTAAAGATAATAAAAGCAGTTTCTTAACAACAAAATTAAGAAACTGCTTTTTTCTTTTATACGACAATCAACTTGCATCTTTAACGATAAGTCCGCACTCTGGAAAACAAAGAAAAAACATCATTTTCCTTTGCTTTTCCACTCGTTTACACTATCTTTGCATAAGTTTTTAACTAACAAAGGAAGATTATAACAATGACTTACAAAATAACAGGACCTGCAAAGATAAATACGGAGATTAATCTGTCGGCTAGTAAAAGTATCAGCAACCGCACATTGATTATCAACGCTATGGCTGGAGGCAGGATTACTCCTGAAAATATGAGTGACTGCGATGACACAGAAGTTATAATTGCTGCATTGAAAGACATGCCTGATGTTATAGACATAAAGGCTGCCGGAACTGCAATGAGATTTGTCACAGCATATCTAAGCATAACAGAAGGTGAACATACAATAACTGGTACAGACAGAATGAAACATCGTCCAATCAGTGTGCTTGTTGACGCTTTGAGATATCTTGGTGCAGACATCACTTATGCTGGCGAAGAAGGCTTTCCCCCACTCCATATCAAGGGCCACACCCTAGAAGGTGGTCATCTTGAAATTCCAGGAAATGTAAGTTCACAATATATTTCAGCATTGCTGATGATTGGACCTATGCTGAAAAACGGTCTTGAGCTTAAACTGCTCGACGAGATTGTGTCACGTCCCTATATTGACTTAACATTATGGACAATGAGAGAGTTTGGTGCTGACGCAGACTGGTCTGACGTTGATACCATTACAGTTTCGCCAAAACCATACAAAGAGCGTCCTTATTTCATAGAAAGCGACTGGAGTGCTAGTAGCTATTGGTATGAGATAATGGCTCTTAGCGATGACCCTGATGCAGAAATAAGACTTAACGGACTTATGGATGGTTCTAAACAAGGTGATTCTGTTGTAAGATATATATTCTCTCTGCTGGGAGTTAAAACATATTTTAAATCTACAGAACTTGGTGTTCCGACAACAGTAACACTTAAAAGACATAAATGTTTGTTACCACGATTGGAATATGACTTCACAGGATCTCCAGATCTTGCTCAGACATTTGTTGTATGTTGCGCTCTTATGGGGATAAAGTTTCATTTCACAGGACTAGCAAGTCTAAAGATTAAGGAAACTGACCGTATTGAGGCTTTGAAAAAGGAACTCAAAAAACTAGGTTACGTCATAAAAGATAAAAACAACTGCGAACTTATCTGGGATGGCGAAAAATGCGAACCAACCTATGAAGCTATAGACACATACGAAGATCACCGTATGGCAATGTCTTTTGCACCTGTTGCATTGAAAATTCCGGGACTGAAAATAAACGATCCTGAAGTCGTAAGCAAGTCATATCCAAATTATTGGAAGGACCTGAATACTGCGGGATTCAAAATAGACAAATAAAAGTTTTGCAACTACATGATATACCTGATTATTCCAATATTGGCACTTGGCATCATTACTGCCTTGATAACGCTCCTCTCCAAAGATGAAGAAGGACGCGACAAGCCTGTCATTACAAAACAGACTTGTTATACTTGCAATGGTGACAATGACCTATGCGAACAGGAATGCATGATGGAAGCAGCCACAAAAGAAGTGGAATATTATGATGATGAGGAATTAGACAGATTCAAGGGACGACTGTCCAATGAATATACCAACGAGGAAGCTGACGAGTTTTCAGAGGTAATGCTCACAATGAAACAGAATGAAGTTAAAGGTTGGAATAGAAGTCTTATACTTCGCGGAATAAACATGCCAGACCAGATAAAGGATGAATATATAGCTCTGGCAGAACAACAAGAACAATAATAATATAATAAAAAGATAAATTGGATATACTACATTATACATTTTTCCAAAACGCATTGCTAGGTTCGATATTGGCAAGTATTGTTTGCGGAATTATCGGAACATACATTGTTACTCGTCGATTGGTTTTTATAAGCGGAGGTATTACTCACGCTTCTTTCGGCGGTATTGGATTAGGTGTGTTGCTTGGTATCAATCCAATATTATCAGCAATGGTCTTCTCCATATTAAGTGCATTCGGTGTAGAATGGATGTCAAGAAGAGGCAACGTGAGAGAAGATTCGGCTATAGCTGTATTTTGGACTTTCGGCATGAGTATAGGTATCATCTGTTGCTTTCTCACTCCAGGATTTATGCCAGATCTTCCTTCTTTTTTATTTGGAAGCATTCTAACTATCGGCTATCCAGACTTATGGCTTTTGGCAATACTAGCAATTGTTGTAATAGCTATATTTACGCTAATGTATAGAGAAATACAAAGCGTGGCTTTTGATTCAACGTTTGCTATGTCACAAGGGCTACACGTAAAATTCATTGAATACATGATGATGGCGCTTATCGCTATGGCTATAGTTTCTACACTCAGAATGGTGGGAATAGTGCTAGCAATAAGTCTTCTGACAATTCCACAGATGACAGCCAACATATTTACATACAATTTCAAAAAGATGGCTCTTCTAAGTATAGGAATCGGTTGGATTGACTGTCTGCTAGGATTAGGTATTAGCTATTGGCTCAACGTCCCTTCTGGAGCCTCCATCATATTTATCAGTATAATAATATATGCGATAGCAAAGCTTAAATGAAGCATAATGTCATATACATCCTGACCGCACTGATTAGCATTACGTCAATCTACGGATGTTCGACTCAGCAGAACACAGCTAAGTCAAGATGGTGGCATGCCTTCAACGCACGATACAACACTTATTACAATGGGTCGGTGGCTTATATTGACGGATCTCTTGAAAAGGAAAAGGGAAATAAAGATAACTTCACAGAGATTATTCCTCTTTATACTGTCGGAAATAAGGAAAACAGACAAATTGGAAGTTCTAACTTTGACAAAGCTATTGAAAAATGTCAAAAAGCTATCAAGCTCTACAGTATAAAGAGACGACCGGAATGGAACCCAAACAAGAAAAAGACACAACGCGATTTAGAATGGTTAAGCCGAAAGGAATATAACCCTTTTTTGTGGAAGGCATGGCTACTGATGGGACGTGCACAATTCTACAAAGGTGATTTCAGTGAAGCTGCTTCGACATTCGCCTACATGAGCAGATTATATTCAACTCAACCTGCCATATATGGAAAAGCAAGAGCATGGTTGGCAAAATGCTATATTGAAGAAGACTGGCTTTATGATGCAGAAGACGTGATACGTAATATTCAACGTGATTCAATACATTGGAGAGCACAAAAAGAATGGGACTACACGTATGCTGATTATTATATTCATACAGGGAACTACAAACAGGCTATTCCATATCTGCAAAAAGTTATAG
>JAGPJJ010000030.1:0-11186 GCA_018054505.1 Prevotella sp. | reverse complement strand
ACTGGAAATACTGGTGCTAATTTACCTATGAAGGCTGATTTTGCTATGCAAAACAACGCTATAGATATTAACAATGCAACTACTTGGTATTTTTACAACCCAATGACTGTCAGCAGAGGTAAAGAAACATTTGCGCGTACATGGGGTAAACGAGATAATGTGGATAACTGGCAACGAATAAATAAGACTGTTGTTGCAGGAATAAATAATATACAGCAAGACTCTATAGCTAAAGAGGAGCTGGGCGATACAATCAATAATGTTGTTAGCAACAATGCAGAAGCAAATCCACATAAACGTGAATACTATATCAAGCAGTTGCCGTTTACAAAATTACAACTTGACGAAAGCAATAATATCCTGATGGATGCACTCTATCATAGTGGAGTTATTTTTAAGGATAAACTTGATAATCTTATTCTTGGCGAAAAGGCATTAAAAAGAATTGAAGACAATTATCCTGAATATAAAGGTATGGATAACGTTTTCTATCATCTTTATCTGCTATATGCACGCGAAAACAAGATGGATGTTGCCGATAGTTATATTGGAAAGCTTAAAAAAGAATATCCACAAAGCAAATGGACAACATTGCTAAGTGATCCACTATACAAGGAAAATGCAAAATGGGGAGAACATATCGAAGACTCTATTTATGCTGCTACTTACGATGCTTTTAAAGCTGGGAAATACACAGAAGTTGAGGGTAATACTTATATTTCTGAACATAGATTCCCTTCAGGTGCAAATCGTGACAAGTTTTTGTTTATTGGTGGATTGAACAAATTAAACAACGGCAATCAGAAAGGATGCCTTAACGATATGAATACGCTTGTGAAGAATATCCCAGAAAGCGCACTTAGCCAAATGGCCGGTATGATTATCAACGGTGTTAAAGCAGGAAGAAAACTACATGGCGGTAAGTTTGACATTGGTGATGTTTGGAGCAGACGCACGGAGATATTAAACGACAGTGATTCAATAAAGACACAAAAGTTTAATCCTGATAGCAATCTTGACTTTGTATATATGCTTGTATACAATCCAGATTCAGTTAATGAGAATCAGTTGCTGTTTGAGATAGCTAAATATAATTTCACCAGTTACATGGTGCGCAATTTCGATATACAGATAGAAAATATTGACAACATTCACAGAATGGTTATCAAGGGTTTTCTAAATTATAATGAAGCGTTGCAATATGCAAGAGAATTACATAAACAGACTGCTGTTATAAAACTAGCACAAAAAGCTAGGCCAATTATTATCAGCAGGCAGAATATTCCTCTACTCGGTAATCAATTCAGTTATGAAGATTACGAGAAGTTCTATAATAAGAATTTTGCACCGATTAAGACAACCACTTCTAACCTGCTTACTGAACCAACAAAAATAGTGACGGTTGGAAATGAAGACGAAGTGAATCCTCTACCGAAAGCTGAAAAGAAAGAGGACAAGAAAACAGAAGATAAGACTTTCAACTTGGAAGATGAGTATTACGATTTAGAAGGATTTTAATATATGAGCAACGGCAAATTACTATGGGTTGACGATGAAATAGATCTTCTTCGCTCCCACATTATCTTTCTAGAAAAAAAGAATTATGATGTTACTACAATCAGTAATGGCGAAGATGCCATTGAACTTTGTAGGAATACCATCTTTGACCTTATTCTTCTTGATGAGATGATGCCTGGACTTACTGGACTTGAAACTCTTCAACGTATTAAAGATATACAGCCCAACACTCCTATTGTAATGGTTACAAAAAGTGAGGAAGAGGATATTATGAATCAAGCTATAGGCCGAAAGATAGCAGACTATCTTATTAAACCTGTAAATCCAAGTCAGATACTTATTTCACTAAAAAAGAATATTCACAAGCGTGAACTAGTAACAGAAGTTACACAAAGTGGTTATCAACAGGACTTTATTAAGATTTCTGCACAGATCGACAATTGTGATTCTTTTGAAGACTGGACAAATATATATCGCCTGCTCACTAAATGGGAACTAGAACTTAGCAATGCCGACAGCAGAATGCTTGAGATGCTGCAAATGCAAAAGGAAGAGGCAAATAATGCTTTTGCAAAATACATCCAGAAAAACTATATGCTATGGATGGGTAATCCAAAAGAACGCCCATTAATGAGTAATGATATTTTCAAGTCTCATGTATTCCCTGCACTGGACAATAAAGAAAAAGTATTCTGTATTGTCATTGATAACTTGCGCTATGATCATTGGAAGATACTTGCCGATGAAATCAGCAGCATGTTTGAAATAAAGGAAAATATGTATATGAGTATTCTCCCAACAGCAACTCAATATGGTCGCAATGCTATCTTCAGTGGATTAATGCCATACGAAATACAGAAGATTTATCCAGAACTTTGGGTAGATGAAGATGAAGACGAAGGTAAAAACCAGAATGAAGAGGCACTTATTCAGACACAGTTTGATAGACTAAGACGCCACGAAAGATTTAGCTACCACAAGATTAAGGACTCACAAGCCATCAATAAACTGATTGAAAAATTTAGCGAACTTGAGAAGTTTGATCTTAATATTGTTGTGATAAATTTCATCGATATGTTATCACATGCTAGAACTGAATCCAAGATGGTTAGAGAACTTGCAAACAACGAAAGTGCTTATCGTACTATAACACAAAGTTGGCTAAAACATTCTGAAATTGCAAAACTGTTTAATCTGCTTTCAACCAAAGATTATAAAGTGATTATCACTACTGATCACGGCAGTATAAGAGCTAACAAACCGATAAAAATCTTAGGTGATCGCAACACAAATACAAATCTTAGATACAAACTTGGCAAGAATCTCAACTATGATACACGTCAAGTGTTTGAGATTAAAGATCCTCATAAGGCACACTTGCCTTCACCAAACATAAGCACGTCGTATGTATTCGCTACAGGAGATGCGTTCTTCGCTTATCCAAACAACTACAATTACTACGTTTCATATTATAAGAATACATTTCAACATGGTGGAATATCAATGGAAGAAATGCTTATTCCAATAGTATCAATGACAAGAAGAAAAAAAGAATAATTATAATTATAAAGATTATGAGAATAAAAATCGATTCATTAGACAACATCCATGTTGCAGCAAAGGAATTTATTGCTAACATGGGAACAGGAAAGGTTTTCGCTTTCTACGGAAAGATGGGTGCCGGAAAGACAACTTTTATCAAGGCTATTTGCGAAGAGTTGGGAGTAAACGATGTAATAACATCTCCTACTTTCGCTATCGTCAACGAATACACCGCTGACAATGACACCCCAATATACCATTTCGACTTCTACAGAATAAAGAAACTTGAAGAAGTTTATGATATGGGATACGAAGATTATTTCTACAGTGGTAATCTATGTCTTTTGGAATGGCCTGAACTTATTGAGGACATCCTTCCTGAAGATGTTACAAAGGTAACGATTACAGAACAAGAAGACGGAACAAGACTTGTTGAATTCTAGAAACAGTAAAGGCAGAAACATAGCGAAAATATCACTAAAGTTTCTGCCTTTTTTTATTTTTTATAAAAGAGCTTTAAACTTCTCTTCTATTTTTGCTTTACTAGCTGCACCGACAAACTTGTCAACAACTTCACCATTCTTGAGGAACAAGATTGTAGGAATGTTACGAATACCAAATTCACTTGCTATTTCGTCAGCGTCCTCTACATCACATTTGCCTACAGCGATTTTTCCATCATATTCTTCAGCAAGTTCCGCAATGATTGGAGCAATCATTCTACAAGGAGCACACCATGTAGCCCAAAAATCTACTACTAATGGCAATTCACCATTCTTATAACTCTCAAAATTTTCGTTAGTAATTGTTACTTCCATTTTATAATCGTTTTTTGTTATATCTAAATTACACTGCAAATATAACCATTTGATTTTACACAAGCAAACGTTATAACAAGAATATCTGGAAATATTAGTATTTTATTATCTGTTTCATCATTCATATACACTACCTATGATATGCGTTGAAAATAGGCTGCTCTCGGAAAAAGGGAAAATTAAAACTTGTTTTATTTTGCCTTTCCACTCGTTTGCTGTATCTTTAACTTGTGTTGAAGATTGGCTACACTCGGAAAAGGCGAAATTAAAACTTGTTTTATTTTGCCTTTCCACTCGTTTGCTGTATCTTTGTAAATAGATTTAGATATAGGTTATAATGGAAACTAACAACGAACTAGAACTGGCATGGGAATTCATCGAACATACAAGTACTAGTATATTCCTAACAGGTAAAGCTGGAACAGGAAAAACTACATTCTTAAGAAGCATTATTGATAAGAGCTGCAAACGTATAGTCGTAGTTGCGCCTACGGGTGTGGCAGCGATCAACGCACGCGGAGTCACGATACATTCATTTTTTCAATTACCTTTCTCACCATACGTACCTAACACAACATTTAAGGAAAAGTTTGATTTCTCTAAGGAAAAAAGAAACATTGTAAAAACTTTAGATCTACTTATCATAGATGAAATAAGTATGGTAAGAAGTGACCTTCTTGATGCGATAGACTCTGTGCTGCGACGGTACAAAGACGCCAAAAAACCGTTTGGTGGCGTTCAACTTCTGATGATAGGCGATCTTCAGCAATTAACTCCTGTTGTAACAGAAGACGATGCTAAGATATTGCGCCCATACTATAATACTCCATATTTTTTTGGTAGTCATGCTTTGCAGCAGATTAATTATGTAACAATAGAGCTACAAAAGGTCTATCGTCAACAAGATGGAAAGTTTCTTGACTTACTGAACAGCATACGAAGCGGGAAACCTTCTGAAGAAGATATAAAAATTCTGAATTCAAGATTCAACCCAGAATTCCATACAGACAATAAAGAAGGATACATAAGATTAACAACGCATAATGCTATGGCTGACAGATATAATGATTCTGAATTAGCTAAGCTTGAAACTAAAGAATATAACTTTAATGCTGATATCAAAGGCAACTTTCCTGAATACAGCTACCCTACCAATGAGACACTAATTCTGAAAGAAAATGCACAGGTGATGTTTGTAAAGAATGATTCATCTGTTGATCATCTTTATTACAATGGTAAGATAGGACGTATCACCAGTATATCTGATGACTGCATTAAAGTGAGATGCAGCGGAGAAGAAAGCGACATCGAAGTGCAACCCCAAGAATGGGAAAATACTAAATACGTTATAAATAAGGAAACAAAAGAAATTGAACCAGAAATACAAGGAGTCTTTAAGCAATATCCTTTACGCCTTGCGTGGGCAATAACAATACATAAGAGTCAAGGACTAACTTTTGAACATGCTATTATTGATGCTGGGGCATCATTTGCTTCTGGGCAAGTATATGTGGCTCTGAGCCGTTGCAAAACACTAGAAGGTATGGTATTAGCATCAAAGATTGAAAACCATGCTATAATAAATGATGAACGGGTTGATTCGTATATTAGCATACAGGAAGAGGCTGCAAAACATAATATAGATAGCCTTGAACTTCAAAAACAGAATTATTACAAGCAACAATTAGCTGAGCTTTTTACTTTCAATGACATACTTATTGCTGAAGAAAATCTTTGTCGTACTGTCATTGAATTTCTCCACGCATATCCCAAGCTGACTATACTCCATAAAGCAACATTTGCATCGTTAAATGAAAAAATAGGTGCTGTGTCAAGGAAATGGATCAATACCATAAATTCGATGGGATATGAAGAACTTAATGGAGACGAATTTCTTAATCGCGTAGTTAAAAGTGCGGAGTATTTTAATAAAACATTAAAGACTTACATAAAGCAGTTACTTGACCAAACTGCAGCTGCTAAGACTGATAATAAACAAGGAGCAAATAAACTTGACACAACATACTCTGAACTTAAACTAGCATATCTGGCTAAAAAGAATATTCTTGAGATGACTATAGACTTTGGATTTGATAGTGAAAGTTATCTAAGAAACAGACAGATTGCCTTTCTTAACGCCATAGATGAGATTAATCCACTTGCTGCAACTTCACGCAGAAGAAAAAAAATCAGCAGCAGTAAAGAAGATTCACCTAAGCCTAAAGTTAAGAAAGAAAACACGAAAGAACAGACGCTTACTATGTATAACTCTGGGCTATCACCAAAAGAGATTGCTAAGGAAAGAGATTTCACTCTTGGCACTATATTCGGTCACCTAGCATATTACGTAGAAACTGGAGATCTTAAAGCTCCAGACATTATTGGTAAAGAAAAATACGATATAATAAACAATGCTGTAAACAAAATTGGAACATCACAAGGAATGAAGGTTATTAAAGATATGTGTCCTGAAGATGTAGACTATGGAGAAATAAGAATGATATTTGCAGAGAAAGCAATAGCAGCCAAATCTTCAACCTAAATCAATTATGTGATTAATTATCCATAATGATTTTGATACATTCATATTTTTTGGTTATATTTGCACACTGTTATGAAGAAGATATTTATTTTTGTTATTTCATGTATCGCCGCAATGACTGTTTCTACATCATGCAAAATGGCGCCTAGTGACAACCCTGGTGATACGGTTGCCGCAAGTGTTTTTGAGCCTATAGAAGCAGGTTCACATGTTGCTAAATCCAAGAATGACACTACAAATATCAAAAATAGTAAAGATAGTACAGATATCTTCTTTGTAGGTGAAGGCAGTACAAAGCATAACCTGCAACTTGTTTCATATCCAAGCAAAAAAGACACCGCTACATATTACAAAGGAAAGCATCTTAACGTAACAGGAAACGCTGATTTTGGTCATGTTGTCAGAATTGGTTTCTGCCGTCTACCTAGCGGTGATTCTATCGTTACTTCTGTTACCGAAGTGAAATAACGTTCTGAGATTGAAATATAATCAGTCCGAATTCTCGTGCTATCGCATAGACACTATCCATTATCAGAGCACAATCGTGTTCATATAGTTTTGTATCCTTGTTAAGCAAAAAGAATGAAAATTCTATAGGCAATCCACCTTGAGAAGAATCCAATTGGCGCACAAGATAAGCCATATTCGTATTAACTTCTTTTCGTGAAGCTATAAAAATTTCCATATATTTTCTATATAAACTAATGTTTATATCATTATCACTCAATTCTTCTGGTTTGAAATATCCCCGATTGATTATATTCTTTTTTACATCAGCGGTAAGTAATCCAATACTATTAAAATCAAAATAAGCTCTTTTCACAACGCGTCTACCAGCAGAATTCTGCATTCCAATCCAATTTGTAAAAGAACCATCAACCAAAGTTATAGGACTCACTGTTACAATGGTATTATCAAAGTTACGTATCTTCACTGTAGTAAGAGTCATTTCTTCTACAATTCCATCGGCTCCTGTAGAAGGAACAGTTATCCAATCTCCAATATGCAACATATCATTACTTGTAAGACGTACTCCAGCTACAAGTCCTGATATAGTATCTTTAAAAACTAACATAAGTATTGCACTCGTAGCACCAAGTCCAGCAAATAGATTCATAGGACTACGATCAATAGCTATTGCCACAGCAACCACTGTAGCAATAAACAATAATAAGATTTTAAGAACTCCACAAAATGACTTTAGATACTGCTGAGTACTAGTCCGTTGCATTCCTGTCTCAAGATTATTAAAACTATCAACAAATACAAAAGCTGTACGTGCAGACATCACCGTTATATAAATTGCCGTAATGCGCTCGAGAATCTCTCTGACATGATGAAACTGATAAAAGATAAGTGGCAGTAAAGCCCATATTATGATAGCTGGAATAATGTTACAAGCACTTCGCAATACTTGTTCATTAAATATCACATCATCCCACTTAACATCAGTACGTTTAATTAATTTAAGCAACAGAGGAACCATGAGCTTATGACATATAACGCCAATAAGCCATGCAAATAATATCGCAAAAAGCACAAGAAGTATATGTCTCAGAACATGAACAGAAGGTCCTGACACTCCCATCAGTTCTATTATGTTTTCAACAAAAACTCTTATTTCCTCCATATTATTTCAATTAGTTAGGTGAACACAACACTGTACAGACTCGATCCTGAAAGGCTCTTCCATTTCTGCCATGCAGTAGTCCCTGATTTATTATCGAGAAACAAAGCATATGTCCATTTGAAGACTTACAATATCCAGCAAGACTGCTTATTCCCGTAACAGTTCCTGTCTTAGCTCTAACATTTCCACTCGCGAAACTACCTTTCATTCTTTTTTTCAGAGTACCATCAACACCAGCTATTGGCAAAGCCTGATTGAGATGGTTGTATATATTATCATTTTGATATGCATAACGAAGCATTTTTACTTCCAATTCTGGACTGATATAATTATATAATGAAAGTCCTGAACCATCAGCAAACTTATAGAGAGAAGGATTCAGTCCAATCTTCTCAACAAGTCTCCGCTCTACAGCTCTTGCACTTTTTGCTGAAGCCGGATGATTGCCTGTACTAGCCGCTATTTGATAATACATAGCCTCAGCATACAAATTATCGCTTTCCTTCAACATTTTCATTAGAATTTGATCTATCGTGTGAAAACGATTCACGATACAAAATGCATCAGCAGGCTTTCTTCCATCATCTATTGTTGCATCATTGACTACGATTTTATGTTTTTGGAGTTCTTCCAAGAAACGTCCCATAAATATATCCTTACGACTTATTATGAGCGGACTTAAAACATTATTATCATCGTCCCAGCACCAACCTTCACCGAATTGCTTATCATCCTTCATGCTTTTGTCGGCATACAACGTTCCGACAATCGTATCAACACCCATTTTCTGAATAGCCTCGACAAACGCATTAAGGTCATCACTATTAAAACGAGGATCAAAACCTCCAACACAATATATATTTCCCTTCAGAGTATGATTTTCTACCTTTCCTGTATAGCAAAGTTCAGTTTTAAACTGATAATCTCCACCAAGTTTGTCTATAGCAGTAATAGCAGTGATAAGTTTCATTGTGCTCGCAGGACGCATAAGTTGTTTTTCGTTGAAACTAAATATCGTGCTATCTGCATCAAGATCATACACAATCATTCCCAGTTGTGAAGTCTTGAACATATCACTAGTTACAAGTCGACTTAATTTATGCTGTATTCCCTTAGGCCAAGGCAAGGCAACACTGTCATTTTGCAGGGTGTCAACCATTGCTGAGTCTGCAACATTGCTGTCATCATCATCCTCAATATTTTCCAATTCAACCCGCGCATAGGTTGGCAAGGTAAAAACTACGATAAAAAGAAATAAATATCTTAAATGTTTCATTGTCTTTTGTTTAACTCAGCCATAAAAAGTTCTTCGTTGTCGGGTTGTAAACTAATAAGATGACATGCACCATATTGTACAAGTAAATAACAACTAAGTCCAAAAACAGCTTTAATTCGTGTAACCTTCACAATATCACCAACCCTTATGGATATGGACTTGGAAAATCTACCACGGTAAATAACAAGTCGTTGCACATCGTCTTCATCAAGAAGTAAGGTGTAAGTAGTATGCAACACGCGTTCAATCATCATCACAATCACTATCACAACCAAAAGTGCAGGTATAGCCATCTTATTCCATAAAAAATAAAATGCAAGCAATGTGAATAGCGATATAGCACACTTAGAAGTAAGAGTAAAACGTTGATGAAATATACGATTCATTACATTATTAATAATATATTGTTTGCAAAATTAATAAAAAGATAGCATAGAAGAAGAAAAATACACATATTTTTAGTATTTTTGCAACCAAATAGCTAAAAAGCTTATAAGCAAAAATGGTTTATAAATACGATTTTCTTATTATCGGCAGTGGTATTGCCGGTATGAGCTACGCCCTTAAAGTTGCCAGGGCGCATAAAGGTAAAGTGTGCATGATTTGCAAAACTTCCCTTGACGAGGCGAACACATCATTTGCACAGGGAGGTGTTGCTTCGGTAACCAACCTAGAAATAGACAACTTTGACAAACACATTCAGGATACAATGATTGCAGGAGACTACATTAGCGACTACAATGCTGTTAAGCAAGTGGTCACAAAGGCTCCGGAACAAATCAGAGAACTTGTTGAATGGGGTACAAACTTTGATAAAATGCAAGACGGTCGCTTTGACCTTCACCGTGAAGGCGGACATTCTGAATTCAGAATTCTTCACCATGCAGACGATACTGGCGCAGAAATACAACGTGCATTGATGAATGCTGTAAGAAGCAATCCCAATATCATTATCAAAGAAAATCACTTCGCTGTAGAAATCATTACACAGCATCATCTTGGAGCTAGAGTAACAAGACGCACACCATACATAAATTGCTATGGCGCATACGTATTAAATCCCGAAATACAGAAGGTTGATACTTACTTGAGTAAAGTTACAGTAATGTGTACTGGTGGATGTGGAGCTGTTTATCAGACGACAACCAACCCGGTAATTGCTACTGGTGACGGAGAGGCTATGGTTTATCGTGCAAAAGGAACTGTTGCCGACATGGAATTTGTTCAATTTCATCCTACATCACTATATCATCCAGGAGAAACTCATCCAGCGTTCCTTATCACAGAAGCAATGCGTGGATATGGCGGCATACTCAAACTGCCTACTGGTGATACTTTCATGGAGAAATACGACAAGAGATTGAGTCTTGCACCACGTGATATTGTTGCACGAGCAATAGATAAGGAAATGAAGATGCATGGACTTGATCATGTTTGCCTTGACGTGACTCATAAAAATCCAGAAGAAACTAAGCACCACTTCCCTAACATATATGCGAAATGCCTTAGCATTGGAATTGATATTACTAAGGATATGATTCCTGTTCGTCCTGCGGCACATTATATGTGTGGAGGTATAAAGGTTGACCTGAACGGATGCAGCAGCATTGAAAGACTTTATGCTCTTGGAGAATGTTCATGTACTGGCTTGCACGGTGGCAATCGTCTTGCAAGTAATTCACTGATAGAAGCCGTTGTTTATGCAGATTCTGCAGCACAGCATAGTATTGATCACGTTGATGAATTTGACTTCAATGAAAAAGTTCCAGAATGGAATGACGAAGGAACGCTTACAAATGAAGAACACGTGCTTATCACCCAAAGTGTGAAAGAAGTTGGACAAATCATGAGCAACTACGT
>JAGPJJ010000160.1 GCA_018054505.1 Prevotella sp. | reverse complement strand
TGAACATGTAAAAAATGGTGTGATGAATAGAAAACAACAAAACGGCCGTTCACGCGTTTCTCGCGGAAACAAAATGCAGAAACAAAAGAAATTTCGTGCCAGCGAATACAGAGCCAAGTTTACTTGAGCTATGTTGAGTGCAGCTAGATATTCAAAAGATTTAAATTTCGTGCCAGCGAATACAGAGCCAAGTTTACTTGAACTATGTTGAGTGCAGCCGAAATTCTTTATCAAAAAAAACGGCCCATTATTGCTCATATTATTTTGTTAATTTTCAGGAAACCGCATCTAAAGATGCCAGGAAAAAATTACAAGAAATTCGCGTGAGTAGATTGAAAGAACTATTACTTACATAGAAGAAAGCTACAGAAAAGCTTCCTCTACTCATGACTCAAGCAACTTTCCTGTAATTTTTTCCTGGTGCCTTTAGGTGCGTTTCATGTAGGTTTTTTAAAACTCAAGCAACTAACTCTAGCGAATTTTTTGATAAAGAATATCTAGCTCCGTTCGGCAGAGCTCAAGCTAGCTTGGCTTTGCTCTTGCTTGCAAGATGTTTCTTCTTTGAAGAAGTTTTCTCGCCATGGCATAGCAAACAAGCTTCCTCTGCTCATGACTTAGCGAAAACTTTCCTTAGTTTCTGCATTTTCTTTATTCCATGAATATCGGCTGCACTCAATATAGCTCAAGTAAACTTGGCTCTATCTTCGTTTGCACGAAATTTCCGTGAGAACGGCCGTTATGTCTGTTTGTCGTTTATTCCTTACATGATTTATTGCCACAAATACACATTACTTATCCATGAGAAGCATAAATTCAACATGGTTGCTATTTCTTATAATAATTATTACACACTCTGTGCATAGATTTAAGAATATTATCCGTGTTGAAGTTTACTAAAATGCCTGTACGCAAGTTTAGCAAACGCAAGTATGTAACAACTTGTTTGAAAAACACATTTTTGACTTCTTCAACAGCTTTCAATTCAATAATCACGAAATCATCAACTAATAGATCATATCGCAAGTTGCAGTCAAGTTCATGTCCTTTGTAATTAACAACAATATTTCCTTGTTCTTTTACGACAAGTCCTTTTGTCTCCAATTCAATCTTTAGAGCTTTTTCATAAACTACTTCTAGTAGTCCTGGACCTAGTGCAGTGTATACATCGTATATAGCACCTCTTATTTTATATGTAATTTCTTCATCATCCATGTTTTTGCAAAAATACTAAAAACGATTGTAAATGCTAGATATACTTAACATACTTTGCGTTTGTCTTTTTGTCATAATTCTATTTTTTCAATCAATCGAAAATAATTTCGAAATAAATTTTGGTAATTAAAAACTTTGTATTACCTTTGCACCCGCAAACAGCAATATTGCTTGTTGTGATGGCGGGATAGCTCAGCTGGTTAGAGCGTCGGATTCATAATCCGGAGGTCGTGGGTTCGGGTCCCACCCCCGCTACAAAAGTTTAAAACTTAGAAAATAAGGGAATTACAACATTAGTTGTGATTCCCTTAATTATTTTTAAAACTATCCTTTAAACTTTGGTTTGAAAATTTGTGAACTGAGCCAAAACTAAGCTTAATAATGAAAATGATAAAAACAGAAATAGTACATACTAATGATAATGGCGACATAGAGTACAAAGTGCTCAATGATATCGATTGCTTTATAAAGGGGATGGGCTGGTGCATTGTACTTTTATTAGCCTCCTTCTTTTGTCTTCTTATCAAGAAATGGGTTGTTTTTCCTTTCCTAAGTGAAATATCTGGAATATTTGCTTTATGCTTCATTGTCCTTTTTGGAATACTGTATCGCCGTAGTTACTTGTTAGGTCGTGAAGAGGCTTCTTCTGTCGCTGATGCTATTAATGATATTGTAATGCAAGATGCAATTCAAAGGAATCAGGAAGTTGCTAAAGTTAAGTTTTGCTCAGATACTTTGGATTCATACGGTTCTATTGATAAGGAGTATGTGCTGGCTTTGCTTTCAGACAAAACGGTGCTTAAGTATCCTATTGAGCAACTTAATTGTGAGGATAAGCGGTATAATCATAAGTTGATTAAGAAAGAATGCTCTGTATGTACAAATAAAACTCTGACAAAAAAAATATTAAAGATTGGGGTGTTGTCTAAAATTATGAGATCTCCAATTCTTGTCAAACTTATAATCTGGATTATCATAATTGGAATCTTAGCGATAGGAGCTATTGCAATGTTCCTATTTTTGAAAAACATTCATGATGCTTATGACTTTATGCTTGCAACTTTTATTATATTGGGGCTGCTAGCATTTATTCCTCTTAATAGCTATGTTGATAAGATATTACCAAAGAATAGAATTTACAATGTAATTAGAATTATCCTAGAGATACCAATCTTTATGTTGTATTTAAGCGAACTGGTTATCCCATTTATGACAATAGTGATAACTATTTTACTTATGTTTGCTTATTCCTTCTTACCGGTATTTTTTGTGGTGAAGGGTGTAGAGTTACTGGGACATAGTTTAACGCTTAATGTTAAACTTTTTATCTTTCTTACATTTCCTCTTCTCATTGCGTCACAAGGTTCGAAGCTTATACGCAATATTATCTTGAAGAAAACTCCCTTTAGTGAGAATGACCATCATTACCAGTTACTCATCCGAGAACTGGTGAAGTTTTTATATACTAAGGAAAATTTGAATTTCATTATCTATGCAGGGTATTTTGTCTTTCTGACAGTTTCTACGTTTAAGGTCTTACAAACTGGAGATTCCTTGTTGAGCCGAGACATCGATTTGATAGTAATGAAATCCTTTATTGTATATATGGCATGTACAAGCATGTTTGATCGAAAGAAGTCCTCAAATATTGAAGGAAATGCACTACTAAATCTCTTTCTCAAGATATTATTTGTAAGTGACGATGAAACTTGGAGACAAAAAAGAAAATCGCATCAGTTGGACGACTAAATTATTCCTATTTATTATGAACGTATTGATAGAAATCCTATCATCGTTCTTTTCTGATATTCATAATCAAGTGAGTATCATTCAGTTTGTTAGTATTGAGGAGCATACTTTCATTGGCAGAGAAAAACATTTTATTTGTTGATAAGTCCAACCTGTAGGGGGGGGGATCCCCATCTATTGTTAGTTTTTTTAAGCCACTCTATGCAAATCCATGCTGCAAGAACCCCAATATTTTTTTACTTGTCACATCTATGACAATTTCCCAAAAGTAGTCGCCTCCGTCAAATACCTGTATTATATCTTTGCTGACTTCATTGTCGTACATTATTTCGCCTTTGTGTGAGAGGTAAATGTGTACAAGAATATGGTTGTTACTCGTTATATAACCAACGTATTGGTGATAATAGTCTTTAAGATGGGGCTTGTATATATGGCCATGCTCGTTTGTTAGATGGGGTACACTATCACGCAAAAGTTTCTCTGCTTCTATGATATTCTCGCGGCTCAAAGTAAATCGATTTGATTCTGGTGGTAACCCCTTTATGGCATGTTCTTTTGGGAATGCATACCCTGCAAAATGTTTTCCCTTGATATAAGACGCACTTTGCGCCTCTGCGTAGGAATGAAATAGTAGTCCTACGATGATAAATATCATTTTTAAAGTTATTGCTCTCATGTTTTTCAAATTGTATTATGATATAATCTTTATCTTACTGCAACTTTAGGTGCATTTGCACCTATTTTTGCAGTATAAAGATAGTCAAAAGGTTTATAATCTCCAAATAATTGATGAAATTAATGAGTTGTTGTGCCGAAAATCACCAAAGAAACAAAAAAGTGATAGGTGTTAATTCTATGTATTTCTTGGTGTAGTTAACATCCTTTCTATAGGAATTATTGCCTCTATTTCATAGGCAGAGATAGTCATTCTATTGCGATGTTCAAAATAACACTTTAAAAAGTTGCCACCGGTGGCACTTTTTTAAATAGAAGTAAGTGATTCAACTCGTTAAGGGTCACTTTCCTGTAGCTTTTTCCTGGTACCTTTAGGTACATTTCTTGATTGCTTTTCTAGAATTACGTAAGCAATAAACTCAAGCGAATCTCCTTAGTTTCTGCATTTCTTTTATTTCATGAATATCTAGTTGCGCTCGGCAAAGTTCAAGCGAGCTTAGCTTTGCACTCACTTGCAAGACATTTCCGCGAGAAACGCGTGAACGGCCGTTATTGTAGTTAGTTTCATTTGCCCAATCTGTCTTTTGTCTGCGTAAATCTGCGAGATCTGCATGAGAACATGCCGTTTGAACATGTAAAAAATGGTGTGATGAATAGAAAACAACAAAACGGCCGTTCACGCGTTTCTCGCGGAAACAAAATGCAGAAACAAAAGAAATTTCGTGCCAGCGAATACAGA
>JAGPJJ010000029.1 GCA_018054505.1 Prevotella sp. | reverse complement strand
TATGCTGACCAATTCAGCAACGGACAAAAATCATTTTCTTTCAATAATTCTAGCTATAGAATGAAAGACAATACTAACTCATTCGTTGCAGAGTTAACATCACATCTTGGAGCTAAATATTATAATGAACTCCGTGCAGGTTTAACGATGGTTCGTGATCATCGTGCAATTCCATACGCAGGTCCAACATTATACTTCAGTGGTGATGGTTATAGCATTAATATGGGTACAGAATTTTCTTCAGGTGTGAACTCACTTGATCAGGATATTTGGACTCTAGAAGACAACTTCTCAATTTATTCAGGTAATCATACCATTACTTTGGGTACTCATAACGAAGTTTACAATATGAAGAATGGTTTCTATCAGGCTGCTTTCGGAGAATTCTCTTATAACTATAATCAGTTGAGTTCATTCCTCGCAGACCAGTCTATTGCACCAAACTCAGGCTATGTGATGAAATATTCTGACCCAGCACTTACTGGCACTACAGAATGGAAAACTCCTTTCAAGGCAGGTATGTTTGGTTTTTACATTCAAGATAAATGGGATTTATCTACGGCATTCCAGTTGACATACGGTATGCGTATTGATTTCCCACTATACTTCAACAGCATTACTTACAACCCAACATTCAACGCAACAGACAACTGGGCAGCAAACTCAGGAGCTGTTGTTGGTCGTCGCCCTGCTTCAATGGTTATGGCTTCACCACGTGTTGGATTCCGTTGGAACTTGAACGACCAGCACACTTCATTGCTTCGTGGTGGTGTAGGTATCTTTAATGGTCGTGCACCTTTCGTATGGCTTGAGAATGCTTGGGCTAACACAGGTATGGAAATGAAAGGACTTAATATTCGTATTCCAAAGACAGGTCCATACACAGGTCCAGTATTTAGCGCTGATGGTTCTAAGACACCAGATCAGATCCGTACTCAATATGGCACATTAGGCGGTGTAAACCCTGATATCGTAACTGTAGATCACAAGTTCCGTTATCCACAAACATTCAGAACAAACTTGGCATGGGAACAGCAATTGCCTTTCGGTGTAAAAATGACATTAGAGGCTTTGTATTCTCGCGCACTCAACGCAGTATGGTTTAGCAATGTGGCTTTAAGCAATAACGGTAAGATTTATGCCGTTCCTGGAGTAGAAGCTTCAGCAACAACATACTACAACAGCAACCAGAATGACACCTACCCTCTTAACGGTACTACTGGTAAATATTATGCAAACTCAGTTATTAACTTGAGTAACATTAATCAAGGCCATAGCTATAGCTTTAGTGCTAAGTTTGAAAAGAGTTTCGATTTTGGTCTTGACTTGATGGCAAGTTATACATTCGGTCACTCATATTCTGTAAACGATGGTACATCTTCAGTTGCAACATCAAACTGGAAATACTACTATTGTGTTGACCCTAACAAGCCAGTATTATCTTACTCTATGTTTGATATGCCTCACCGCTTAATGGTTCAGGCATCTTACAACTCAAAACTTTATGGCAACAACCGTTGGCAAACACATGTTACCCTTACTTATAATGGTAACAGTGGTCAGCGTTACAGTTTAACTATGAACGATAATCCTAGCGCATCTTTCAATGGAGAATTTGCAAAGGGTAACACATTGCTTTACATCCCTACAAAGACAGAATTGGCTGCAATGAACTTCGTTGATAACGTTGACAGCAAGACTAAAAAGGTCATCATGACAGCAGAACAAAGCCGTCAAGCATTTGAAAACTGGATTGAAGGTGACAAATATGCAAAGGATCATCGTGGTCAGTATGCAGATCGCAACTCAAACCTCGCACCTTGGGAGAATCACTTTGACCTTCACTTCACACAGGATTTCTTCTATCTAAAGGAGAAAGGCAGCAAGGTTAGTTTGGTATTTGATATCTTGAACGTTGGTAACCTTCTCAACAAGCATTGGGGTGAGTTCTATTCAAGCACATACAACACACCAATCATTACAGTATATAATGTTGACACAAAGACAAAGACTCCTTCATTTGTTTATGGCGCATCATCAGTCTATGTTAGTGATTATGATAGCCGTTGGCACATGCAAGTTGGTTTGCGTGTAACATTCTAATCTAAGGATATAATTTAGATTAATATATAAAAAAAGGTAATCTCCTTCGGAGGTTACCTTTTTTTTATTAACTTTGCCGAAAATGTTAATAAGCTGAAAGTGGAACAAACTTTCTACTACAAACCAAGATAATTATGATAATTGATTTTAAAGACATTGAAGAGACCAAAATAATGGGGTTTAAGGGCGGACAAGGCGAACTTGACACTCGTAACTATGTAGATGAAAAGGTTAAGATTATGAAGAGTATTCTTAAGCCTGGAGCATCAACAGGTCTTCATACACACGAGGGTAATTGTGAAATAGTATATATCCTAAAAGGTAATGTTAAATTCCATTATGACGGGAATGAAGAAACAGTAAAAGAAGGTCAAGTTCATTATTGCCCAATGAACCATAGCCACTATATGGAAAATACCTCGAACGAAGACGTTGAATACTTAGCTATTGTTCCAGAGCACCATTAATCATATAAATGGGAAAGACTAAGACAGCCTTTATCCAACTGCATCTAAGTGTAATGCTAGCTGGATTTACTGGACTATTCGGTAAATTAATAACACTCAATGAGGTAGACATAGTCTGGTATCGTATGTTTTTTACATCACTGATATTGCTTGTGTTTACTGGACTTCCAAGAATTAGTCTTAAGAAATTAGCACAACTAGCTATGTGCGGAGCATTACTTGGACTTCATTGGATGATGTTTTACGGGAGCATTAAAGCGTCAAATGTATCTATTGGTGTTATATGTTATTCATTAGTTGGCGTTTTTACAGCCATATTTGAACCAGCGATACTTAAAAGAAAATTTTCATGGACCGAAATCGCATTTTCGCTTATAACTGTATTAGGACTGTTATGCGTATTTTCTTTTGATTCTAGATACAGATACGGAATATTAATTGGTGTTGGAAGCGCTGCAATTAGTTCTGTATATTCTATTTTCAACAAGAAATACAGTAAGGGAATAAAGAGTAGAACCGTATTATTCTATGAAATGTCTGCAGGATTGATTATCGTGACAGCAATCATACCTATATATACAACGATATTCAATATCCATCAAGATATACAAGTGATACCTAGCGGAAACAATCTTTGGTGGATGTTAAGCCACGCTTTATTCTGCACAGTGGGATTATATTTACTACAAATTCAAGCATTGCGTTCATTAAGTGCGTTCACTGTAAATCTTACATACAATCTCGAACCTTGCTACACAGTGTTGATGGCATTCATATTTTTCGGCGAAGCAAAGTATGTAAACCTTTCATTTTATATTGGTATAATAATGATATTAACAAGTGTTCTACTCCAAACGAGAAGAGCTATAATACAAAATAAAGTAAAGCAATTTAAATAATGAGTATTGTAATCGGAATTGACGTAGGAATAAGTACTACAAAGATTGTTGGTATTAATGAGGACGGAGTTGTTGTCAATCCATGCCGCATAAAAGCTACCGACCCTATAACATCATTATATGGAGCATTTGGTAAATATCTACATGATAACAATATAAAATTGGAAGATGTAGAAAAAGTAATGCTTACTGGTGTTGGTTCAGCGTATATTGATGAAAACATATATGGCCTATCTACAGGCAAAGCAGAAGAGTTTATATCTGATGGTCTTGGAGCTAGATATGAAAGCAAACTAGACAGAATGATTGTTGTCAGTATGGGAACAGGAACTAGTCTAGTGAAATGTGACGGTGAAGACATACGACATATTGGTGGCATAGGCATCGGTGGTGGAACATTACAAGGGCTAAGCCGAATAATGCTACAAACAGATGATATAATGCAAGTTGCAACATTAGCAATGGAAGGTGATATTTCAAAGATAAACCTTCTTATTGGTGATATCAGTGCCAAGCCATTACCAGGATTACCAATGACAGCAACTGCTAGTTTATTCAGTAATGCTAAAGCTAATGCAAGTCGTGAAGATATTGCAATTGGGTTAATATATATGGTATTGCAAGCTGTAGGCTCAAGTAGTATATTGAGTAGTCAAGGAAGCGGTATTAAAGATTTCGTGATCATCGGAAATCTCACATTACTACCACAATGTCGCGAAGTGTATCCTGCTATGGAAAAACTTTACGGAGTACACTTCAGAATACCCAAATACAGCGAATTCTGTACTGCTATTGGTGCAGCTTTGTCTTATACACAGAAACGATAAAACATGAATCGGAGAACTTTCATTATACTTTTGACATTCTTATCTTTCACCCTTCTTTCATTTGCTCAGCCAAAAAGAGAAGTAAGGGCTGTTTGGCTTACAACTATTGGTGGACTAGATTGGCCACACTGCTATTCACAGCACAATAGCTCTATGCAAAAACAGAAACAAGAACTGACAAATATACTTGATAAGCTCCAAAAAGCAGGAATAAATACAGTACTCTTACAAACAAGAGTAAGAGGAACTATGATTTACCCTTCTGAATATGAACCATGGGATGGTTGTCTAAGCGGTTTTCCTGGCAAGAGTCCAGGCTATGATCCACTAGAGTTTGCAATTAATGAATGCCATAAAAGAGGAATGGAACTCCATGCTTGGGTTGTAACAATTCCAGTAGGCAAGTGGAACTCGTTAGGTTGCAAGAGATTAAGACAGAGATTTCCTGGATTAATACGCAATATAGCAGATGAAGGATACATGAATCCAGAAATGCCTGAAACAGCAAACTATTTAGCCAAATTGTGTAAAGAGATAACGGATAATTATGATATAGATGGAATAAACCTTGACTATATTAGGTATCCTGAAACTTGGAAAATTAAGGTTAGCGGAAATCAAGGAAGAAGATATATAACTAATATCGTTGAGACAATCAGCAAAGAGGTTAAAAGTATTAAACCTTGGGTAAAAATGAGTTGCTCACCAATTGGTAAAGCTGATGATCTTACAAGATACTGGAGTCATGGATGGAATGCCTACTCCACCGTATTGCAAGACGCACAAGGATGGCTTAAGAATGGGCTCATGGACGAACTGTTTCCGATGATGTATTTCAAAGAAAATAATTTCTATCCATTTGCTATTGACTGGAAAGAACTGTCAGATGAAAAAATAATATGCCCTGGACTTGGAATATACTTCATGTCTCCAAATGAAAAAGACTGGAGTCTTGATGACATAACACGTGAAATGGAAGTAACACGTCAATTTGGTATGGGGCACGCATACTTCAGAAGTAAGTTTTTCACAGATAATATAAAGGGAATATACGACTTTGCTACTGACGAATTTGACACATCACCAGCTCTTGTACCAGCAATGACATGGATAGACAGTATTGCCCCAAAGTCCCCTACTGGCATTATCCAACGCAATGGAACTTTGAGTTGGAATAAAGAAAAAGACCTGACATATAATGTATATAGCAGTAAAACTTGGCCTGTTGATATAAATAAATCAGAGAATCTGATTCTTACAAGACAAGAAACTAACAGCATTTGCATACCAGCTGATGAAGACAGATACTATGCCGTTACCGCGATGGATAGATCTGGCAACGAAAGCGAAGCCGTGCAAAGTGTAACAAAGGTATACAATACTGCAAAATTAATCTCTAATGATGGAGAAAAAGCCATACTACCTGCATGGTATAATGAATGTGATGGGATGATTGTTGCTACAGGATTAAACGGCAATGCAATCAAAACATTACGTACAAAGAACAATACTACTGATATTCGAAGTCTTAAAGATGGAATGTATCAAATAAGAATCATAAATAAAAAAGGTATAAGCCATAGAATTGGCTTCATCAAAATAAAAAGATTTTAAGCAAAATATTTGGAAGATACAATAAAAGAAATTATCTTTGCAGTATAAAGGAGAAAGATATTCGGGGTTGTGTCGGTTTGATCGGGATACTCATCAAATAATATCGAAAACCGAGAAAGTTTCTCATGTTAATGGCGGGCCGCATAAACTTCTTTGAAGGTAAGTCTGTTGACCAGCGGATTACAAAAACTGGGAGCTCTCAAATCTTGAAATGCTCGGAGTTTCATCACATCATCGAGCAACCCCTTTTTTCCTTTTTATTAAATCAATATCTTATTTATATGTTTAGTGGAATTGTAGAAGAAATGGCTACAGTAGTAGCTATTAAGAGAGACAAAGGAAATATAGACCTAACAATGGAATGCTCATTTACAAATGAGTTAAAAATAGACCAAAGTATATCTCATAATGGCGTATGTCTAACTGTTGTTGAAATAAACGGTAATACATATACTGTAACAGCAATGAAGGAAACTCTTGATAGGTCAAATTTAGGTAAGCTTGAAGTTGGTGACCATGTGAACGTTGAACGTTCTATGATCATGAATGGTAGACTTGATGGTCACATCGTGCAAGGACATGTTGACGAAACAGCAAAATGCATTAATATAAAGGACGCAGACGGAAGCACATATTTTACTTTTGAGTACAAATTAGACAAAGAGATGGCTAAAAAGGGCTATTTTACTGTTGATAAAGGATCTGTTACTGTAAACGGTGTGTCACTGACAGTATGTGAACCAACCGAAAATACATTTACAGTAGCAATAATACCCTATACAAGAGAGAATACCAATTTTTGTGATATAAAGTTAGGAAGCTTTGTAAATATAGAATTTGATATTCTTGGTAAATATATAGCTAGATTGCAGTCAATTTAAACAACTGCAATCTTTTTTATTGCCAACATTTTTAAAGTTTTGTTAATTATCACCTAAGCAAATAAACTTTTTATCATCTTTTTACATCTAAAACTATAGATTTGTATGAATAATAATATAATTAAATACAAAGTGAAAAAAATAGTAATTAGAACTCTGCTATGCACAGGATTTGTTTTTCTACCAATGTGTACTTCTGCTAGAAGTTGGACATTGAAAGATTGTATTGAATATGCCATAACAAACAATATAACAATACAGAAAAAAAATCTGGCAAAATTAAGTGCAATTGAAGATATTAAGCAAAGTCAAGCTGAACTCTTACCTTCTTTATCACTAAGCACTTCGCAAAACTTAACATACAATCCATGGCCACTTACTGGTAGTTATGTTGTTGCAGGAGACAAAGTACAAACGAGCGTTGACAAAACATATTATAACGGTAGTTATAGCGTAAACGCAAACTGGACCGTGTGGAATGGAAATCGTAATCGCAATCAGGTTAAATTGAATAAAGTTACTGAACAGCAATCAGAATTAGATTCTGCTGTCACAGCCAATTCACTAATGGAGCAAATAGCACAATTATATGTCCAAATACTTTATTCCAACGAAGCTGTAAAAGTAGACAAAGAAACCCTTACAACAAGTAAGAAAAACGAGGAAAGAGGTATGATGATGCTGAAGGTTGGAAAGATGAGTAAAGCTGATCTTGCTCAGCTAACAGCACAAAGAGCGAAAGATGAATATGCGATTATCGAGTCTGAGAGTAATCTAAAGAACTATAAGCGACAATTAAAACAGATACTACAGATTACCAGCAGTGAAGACTTTGACATCACTATACCTGAGACAACAGACGATATGGCTTTAGAAACTATCCCCACATTAAATGATGTCTACAATCAGGCTTTAAACAGACCAGAGATAAAAGGTGCTCAATTAGGAATACAAGGTAGCGATATTAGTATGAAAATAGCTAAAGCGCAAAAATTACCTACAATAAGCATGAATGCTGGTTTCAATACGAATACTACATCTATGAGCAGCAATGCTTGGGATAAACAAATAAAAAACAATTTCGCGTTCGGAGCTGGATTCACAGTTAGTGTTCCGCTATATGACAATAGGCAAGCAAAGACAATGGTGAACAAAGCTAGAATTCAACACGAGAATTATATGCTGGATCTGAAAGACAAGCAGACAATTCTATATTCTACAATTGAGAACTATTGGTTGCAAGCAAATAATAATCAAAGCCTGTTCAATAGCGCAAAGGTAACAACACAAAGCTCTAAAGAAAGCTATGAACTCTTGAGTGAGCAGTTCAATCTTGGTTTAAAAAATATTATTGAACTAATGACAGGAAAAGATAACCTACTAAGAGCTCAACAAAATGAGTTACAAAGTAAATATCTTACAATATTGAACATAGACATGTTGAAATTTTATAAAAATGGAGATATCAAATAACTATATATTACATAATAACGAGAAAATAACATAACAACCCAAACAAATTTGTATGATACTAAATTGTATTTTAATAGAAAATGACAGTAGTACAGCCGCAAAGATGAGAAAGTACTTGGAAAATATACCATTTATCAATCTTACTGATTGCTGCACCAATGCCATCGAGGCAATGAAGGTCATCAGAAATTCGCACATTGACATAGCTTTCATTAACATTAGATTACCTGAGATGAGCGGTGTAGAATTTGCGAAGATGCTTCCAGAAACATTAAAAGTGATATTCCTTGTTGACAACAAAGTGCATGCCATAGAAGGATATCAAGTAAATGCTGTAGACTGCCTTATGAACCCAGCCAACTTTGAAGATACATTGAAGGCTGCAGCTAAAGCAAAGACATTTTTCTCTACAACAGAAAAAACACCTGATTTAAAAAAGGACAGTTTTATCTTTATCAAGAGTGACTACAAAGTCATAAAAGTTAATCTATCTGATATTTTATATATTGAAGGTGTAAAGGACTATGTAAAATTCTATATTGACAATGGTAAACAGCCAATTATGTCACTCATGAATATGAAAGAGCTTGAGAAAGCTATCACTGGTCAAGATTTCATGAGGATTCACCGTTCATACATAGCCAACCTGTCTAAAATGGATATGATTGAACGTATGCATCTTGTATACGGAGAATTAAGTATTCCTATATCAGAATCTTACAAGGAGAATGTCCTTAAATATGTAGCTAAGCATAGCATTTAATATTACTTCCTATAAAAGAAGTATTTCTGAAGGTTTCTCAACGAATACATTAGCTCCGTGTTCGATGAGAAACTTTTTATCTCTAAATCCCCACAATACACTGATACACGGCATGCCGCAGTTCTTTGCAGTCATCACATCCACATCACTATCTCCTATATAGACTGCACCATCTTTTTCAACATTCAATTGCCTTAAAGCCTCGAAAACAGTATCAGGAGAAGGTTTCTTTCTAATATTATCACGCTCGCCTATTGCAACTGAAACATAATCACCAAAAAAGTGATTGACTAATTCTTGAGTTGCTGCATAAAACTTGTTGCTTACAACGGCAATATTACAACCATCATCTTTCAATGATTTCAGCATAGTAATTATTCCGTTATAAGGTGAAGTATGATCTAGATTATGAATGAGATAATGATCACGAAAATCGGTATAAGTTTTTTGAAATAATTCATTACGATTTCCATCAGGAATTGCACGTTCCATCAATTTACGCACGCCATTACCAACAAACATTCTGACTTCATCAATGGTTCGTTCTGGCATATTATTTATACGAAGTGCATAATTACAACTTGCTGCTAGATCCGTTAAGGAATCAAGTAACGTTCCATCTAAATCAAAAATATAAGACTTATATTTCATAACATAAAAATAATACCTATCACAATAACATGAAGATTATGCAAAGTTAAGAAAAAAAAGTGACTGATGAGCACAAGATAAAAAAAATTGATGTATCTTTGCGCACGATTTCAACATATAATTATGAAAAAAGATTTTAAGAAAAAGTATCTTGTTCCGGCCTTAGCCTTCATTCTGGTTATATTAGGAGTAATTTACTACTACTTTTTTTCAAGTTTTTCCGTAAAGAAAGACGTTGAGTACGTATACATTGACAACGATGACAACATCGATTCTGTATACAGTAAGATTGAGCCAATCGCCTCAAGTCACGGGATGAGTGCTTTCAAAGCACTATCACGCCAGTTCAATTACAAAGACAAAATCAAAACTGGTAGATTTGCAATCAAACCTGGTGAAGGAACCTTAAAGATTTTCCGACACATGAAAAACGGATTGCAAACACCTGTTAGTCTAACAATTCCTAGCGTCAGGACTTTAGACAAACTGTCAGCTGAAATCTCAAAGAAACTGATGATTGACAGCACACAACTTTACAAAAAACTTACAGACGAAGCTGTTTGCCAAAAGTACGGATATGATACCGCAACTATCGCCTGCATGTTTATTCCTAACACATACGACATATATTGGAATGTATCAATTGACAAATTCCTTGACCGTATGCAGAAAGAAAGTAAAAAATTCTGGAACTTTGAAAGAACCGAAAAAGCTAAACAGGAAAACCTTACAGCTAATCAGGTTATAACACTTGCCAGCATCATTGATGAAGAAACTGCAAACAATGCAGAAAAGCCTATGATTGCCGGTATGTATTACAATCGCCTTATGTTCCGCGATGCAAAATACCCAGAAGGAATGCCTCTTCAAGCCGACCCTACAATTAAGTTTGCTTGGAAGAAATTCGACCTAAAACGAATATACAACAACTTACTATTTATAAAGAGTCCGTATAACACATACAAAAACCCTGGACTTCCTCCAGGTCCTATACGCATTCCGTCAGTTGCAGGTATTGATGCCGTTTTAAACCGTGTACATCACAATTATCTTTATATGTGCGCTAAAGAAGACTTCAGCGGTACACACAACTTTGCAACAACCTACGAAGAGCATATGAAGAATGCTGCAAAATATTCAAAGGCACTGAATGAACGTGGGATTAAATAAAAAATACCGCACTCTTCACAGAGTGCGGTATCAATCTCAATAGGTATTAGCTCTTTTTAAGGTAAAAAGATTGTATTCAGGATAACATTTGCAAAGATAAATGATTTTTCATTTCTATGCAAATGTTTTTTTATGTTTATAAACATGTTTTTACCATAATAATTGTTCGATTTGTAATATATATTAGTAAATTATCAAATAACGCGGATAAAAATATTATTTAATATTTGTGTAAATACCTATTATAAATCTTGACATACGTTATATAATGGAAATTTTATCACTAATCGCTTCGATTAATCAGATTTTTGCACTATCTTTGCAGTGATTAATTACATTAATAGATAAGAAACACACAACTTTGTTGATTATAGCATTTGATGTAGTTATTTTTGCAACACAAAAAAAATAACATGTATATACATTATGGCAATTAAAGAAGAAAATAACGAAGAGAAGAAAAGCATTAGCTTCGTAGAACAATTTGTTGAAGAAGATCTTGCAAATGGCAAGAATGGGGGAAAAATACAAACTCGTTTTCCACCAGAGCCTAACGGATACCTTCATATTGGACACGCAAAAGCTATATGCATGGACTTCGGAGTTGCTGAAACATACAATGGAATATGCAACCTTCGCTTTGATGATACCAATCCAAGCAAGGAGAACAATGAGTATGTAGAAAATATTCTTAACGACATCAAGTGGTTAGGTTTCAAATGGGGAAACATTTACTATGCTTCTGATTACTTTGAGAAGTTATGGGAATTTGCTATCTGGATGATAAAGAAAGGATATGCTTACGTAGACCAGCAGACAAGTGAAGAGATTGCATCACAAAAGGGTACTCCAACAACTCCTGGTACTCCTAGCCCATATCGTGATCGCCCTGTAGAAGAGAATCTTCAACTGTTTGAGGAAATGAATACTCCTGAAGCTGTAGAAGGAAGCATGGTTTTGCGTGCCAAACTAGACATGGCAAACCCAAACATGCATTTCCGTGACCCGATAATGTATAGAATCATACAGACACCACATCACCGCACAGGCACAAAGTGGCATTGCTATCCTATGTATGACTTCGCACATGGACAAAGTGATTATTTCGAGGGTGTAACACATTCTATTTGTACTTTGGAATTTGTTCCTCACCGTCCACTATACGATAAATTCGTCGACTTGTTAAAAGAATACGACGAAACTGGAATTAAGGGTGAAATGCAAGACAATCGCCCACGACAGATTGAATTCAATCGTCTTAATCTTACTTATACTGTAATGAGTAAGCGTAAGTTACATACACTTGTAGACGAGAATTTGGTTAATGGTTGGGATGATCCTCGTATGCCTACACTTTGTGGTATGCGTCGTCGTGGCTATAGCCCAGAAAGTATTAGAATGTTTATCAATTCTATTGGCTATACTAAGTTTGATGCCCTTAACGACATGGCATTGCTTGAGGCAAGTGTTCGCGAAGACTTAAATAAAAAAGCAATTCGTGTAAGCGCAGTACTAGATCCTGTGAAACTTGTTATCACAAACTATCCTGACAACAAAACTGAAGAAATGGATGCTATCAACAATCCAGAAGATGAGACAGCAGGAAGCCATAAGATTATATTCTCAAAGAATCTTTGGATAGAGCGTGCTGACTTCATGGAAGATGCTCCTAAAAAGTTCTTCAGAATGACACCTGGCAAAGAAGTACGCCTTAAGAATGCATACATCATTAAATGTACAGGATGCACAAAGGATGCTGAAGGCAATATTGTTGAGATACAAGCTGAATACGATCCAGAGAGTAAGAGCGGAATGGAAGGTGCTAATCGCAAGGTTAAGGGTACACTTCATTGGGTATCTATTGGCCACTGCCAGAAAGCAGAAATTCGTGAATACGATCGACTTTTCAATATTGAAAATCCATCTGCAGACGAACGTGATTTCAGAGAATTGTTAAATCCAGATAGTCTTAAAATATATAACAACTGTTATGTTGAAGACTATGCAGCAACATTGCTAAATGGAGAATATCTGCAATTCCAGCGCACGGGATATTTCATTGCCGATCCAGACTCAACAAACGAACATCTTGTTTACAACAAGACTGTAGGATTAAAAGACACATGGGCTAAACAGAATAAATAATAGCCTGTGATTATATACTTAAAAAACTATTAATGAAGCATTTTGATAAATCAGAGTACTTTGAACAAGACGAATTTCTTAATACTTTAAAAAAGTATGAGGACGCTCGAAAAAATGGTAAGGACGTCTACTTCGACGAAGATGTCCTTGCCAATATTTCAAACTACTATGAGACTCATGATAATTCACTTGCCGCTATAGATGCTATAGAATATGCTATAAAGCTATTCCCAGGTGATATATATCCATTGATATTCAGAGCAAGAATGGCTCTCTTGTTAGAAAATAATACTGATAAGGCAAAAGATTTTCTAAAATCAGTTGTCGACAAGCACGACATCGAGTATTATTACGCTATAGCTGAAGTAAAAATCGTTGAAAAAAATCCGGAGGGTGCATCTAAGTATCTTAGACGCAAGGCTGAGGAAGTTGAAGAAGATGAAATTGAAAGCTATATTATAGAAGTAGCTACTCTTTTTGCTGACTACAAAGAGTTTAAAATAGCAAAAAGATGGATTGGATATTCCAACAACCATGATGATCCAGATTATTGGCAGACCAAAGGGCTAATTGAACTGGGTATGGGCAATCTGAAGGAAAGTGAGCACATATATAACAGTCTTTTAGACAAAGACCCCTATTCTACCGAATATTGGAATAGACTGGCTGCAGCACAATTACTTAACAGTAATTACAGTGATTCTATCGCCAGCAGCGAATTCTCTATTGCCATCAATCCTGATGACACAGATGCGATATTAAACAAGATTAATGGACTCTTCGGACTATCAAACTACGAGGAATCATTAAAACAGTCAAAGAGATATACAGAACTATGTCCCGAAGACTATTCTGGGTACTTACTTCAAGGTATGGCACTCACTAATCTTAATCGTTTTGAAGAAGCAATAGAGGTTTTTAGTACAGCGCTTCAAAAGTGTTCTGAAGACGATAATGCTAGAAGCGAAATATACGAAGAGTATACTAACGCTTTAGCATTGGCAGATAAATTTGATGAAGCTATTAAGCTTTCAGACGAATACTATCAGAATAATGGAAATATACAAGCTATACTCAACAAAGGTAACTTATATCTAGAGCATGGTGATGTAGACAAAGCGAAAGCTATATTTGACAAAGCATTACAAGAATCTGACAATAATGCAGAAACGTATTTAAGCATCTCTGCATCGCTTATGGACAACGGATATGTTGAAATGGCATATAAGATTCTTCGTTGCATGCTTGATCACGAGGAAGCTCAATCAGACAAGATATATGTGTTCCTAGCTGCTTGCTGCAAGATTTTGGGATATAACGACGAATTTAAAGAAGCCGTTAAAAATGCCGTAAAGAAAACTCCAAACGAAGCAAAGAATTTATTGAAGGAATATTTCCCTGAAAATATGGATCCCCAAGACTATTACAAGTATCTAACTAACACCAAAAAGGATTAATAATGAATTGGCTATCAACACTATTGGGTAATTTAAATTATGGTACTATTTTCCTTCTTATGCTATTGGAAAGTACCGTAATTCCTGTTCCGTCAGAATTTGTTGTATCTCCGGCTGCATATCATGCCGCTGGAGGCAATTTAAATGTGTTCGTGGTAATACTGTTCGCTACACTGGGAGCAGACTGTGGAGCCACGATAAACTACCTTGCCGGATACTATTTGGGCAGACCCATTATATACCGTTTCGCAAATAGCAAATGGGGCAAAATGTGCCTTTTAAATCAACGTAAGGTTGAGAAGAGTGAGAAGTTTTTCTATCAACATGGAATGGTTGCCACTATAACAGGAAGACTCATACCAGGAATCAGACATCTTATATCTATTCCAGCAGGTCTATCTAAAATGAAATACTGGCAATTTCTTCTCTACACAACTATAGGTGCAGGTCTATGGAACTGCATTCTAGCAGGCCTAGGATGGTATCTACATGCCATCGTACCAGAAGATAAGCTTACCGACAAAATTATGGAATATGGAGAGTATATAAAGGTTATTATAATGGCACTCGTTGCTATCGCCTTCATTTATTTCATGGTGAAATGGTATATCAACAGAAGAAAAAAATTAGGACTTGACTAAATTGTCAGGTCCTTCTTTTTACATATATTCAATAACAACCGTATTGACTTATTTACTATAAGAGACAAAAAAGAGACAACCGTTAAGATTGTCTCTTTTTTATTTTTGTCGGGGCGACAGGATTCGAACCTGCGGCCGCCTGGTCCCAAACCAGGAGCGCTACCGGGCTGCGCTACACCCCGCTGCATGAATCATAAGAATTTAAAGTCGGGGCGACAGGATTCGAACCTGCGGCCGCCTGGTCCCAAACCAGGAGCGCTACCGGGCTGCGCTACACCCCGCTTTGCATCTTATTTCTCAATTGCGAGTGCAAAGGTATCACTTTTATCCGAAAGCACCAAATAATTCAACGTTTTTTTTCTAACTTTTTATATATACCCTACCCTCAAATGGCAACAGCC
>JAGPJJ010000159.1 GCA_018054505.1 Prevotella sp. | reverse complement strand
TTCTATCCCTCGGCTGATGATTATCATTCGCTTTATGAAGTTGATGGATACTCATGGTACCATGGGGGACGTAACCTGTTTGATAAAGAGGAAATAACAACAGGGAATAGTAAAAAAGTAATTATCAACAACACAGCTAAAGCCACAAGCGGGAAACTATCAGTAAACATTAGCGCCGGTAGTAACTCTAGTGCTATAATCATGCTCAACGACTCTATTCTTGGTAATCTTGATATTTCGTTGGGAAGCTACGATAATGGCAATGAGGCCGGAAATACTTATTCAATAAGAAAATTAAACGACAAAGACACCGTAACAATAAAAGCTTTATCAGGAGGACCTATTCGCTTGGATTATATTTCAATGGCTTGGGACGCACCTATTGAAGCCCCAAACATTAGCAACGACACATTTTCTGCACCTGAATATGTAGGCACTATTGCTAATCAGAATCATCATGGGGATAAGCAAGCAGACATGGTGATAATCATTCCTACATCGGGTAAATTACTAGAACAGGCTGAGAGACTTAAAAAGTTTCATGAGTCTCACGACTCGTTAAGCGTAAACATTGTGAAAGCTGACGAACTGTATAATGAGTTTTCAAGTGGAACACCTGATGCAAATGCTTACCGTAAATATATGAAAATGCTTTATGATCGAGCATCTTCAAAATCTGAAGCACCAAAATATCTGTTGTTGTTTGGAGACTGTGTCTGGGACAACAGAATGCTTACTCCTGAGACAAGCGCATTAGATAAAAATGATTACTTGCTTTGCTATGAAAGCGAAAACTCTTTCAACTCCATCACCTGCTATGTTGACGATGGTTTCTACACGCTTCTTGATGATGGAGAAGGAGGTGATCCACAAACAAAAGACACCCCAGATATTTCAGTAGGAAGATTTCCTGTAGCATCGGCTGAAGAGGCTCAGATTATGGTTGATAAAACCATTAACTACGTCAACAACAAAGATGCAGGTGCCTGGCAAAGCACAATGATGTTTATGGGCGATGACGGCAATCAAAACTTGCATATGGACGATGCTAACACTGCTGCTGACATGATGGCAGAGAAGTATCCAAGCTATGTAATTAAAAAGGTTATTTGGGATGCATATAAAAGGGAAACTTCAACTACAGGAAACACTTATCCTGAAGTTACGAAAATAATCAAACAACAGCAATCAAACGGAGCCCTTATAATGGATTATGCGGGACACGGATCTGAAACAATGATATCACATGAAGCAGTGCTTGGACTTAACGACTTTGCCACATTTAATAATAAAGCTTTACCCTTGTGGATTACAGCATCGTGTGACATTATGCCTTTTGACGGAACGACTCCAACAATTGGTGAGTCAGCTGTTTTGAATGAGAACGGCGGAGCTGTGGCTTTCTTTGGAACTACACGAACCGTATATGCCAAATACAATAAAGTATTAAACATGGCTTATCTTAGCCATGTACTTGACTACACTAATGGTAAAGCCAACACAATTGGTGATGCCCAGAGGTTGGCTAAGACAGAAATGATTATTACAGGTAATGACCTCACAACAAATAAGCTACAATATTCATTGCTTGGTGACCCAGCTATATCACTCAACAGACCTAGTCAGAATATAGTAATAGACTCTATCAACGGCATTTCTACGTCATCATCAACATTACCAGAATTTAAGGGTGGAAGTATTGCTAGAATTGCGGGACATGTTAAAGACAACACTTCCCTATCTGGAATAGTTACAGCTACGGTAAGAGATTCCAAAGAACTGATAACATGCAGACGAAATGACATCACAGAAGCCGATAGTGCATTCCAATACTACGACCGAACCAAAGTGTTATTCAACGGCTCTGATAGCATAAGAGCTGGAAAATTTGCATTCTCTTTTGCTGTACCCAAAGATATCAACTATAGCGACGGAACAGGACTTATCAATCTATATGCGGTCAACAGTGATAAGACAATAACGGCAAACGGATATTCTGATCATTTCAAGGTAGGAAGCTCTGATATAGTGTCCAATGATTCTATTGGTCCCGCCATATATTGCTACCTCAACTCACCCTCTTTTGAAAATGGAGGAAATGTAAACAGCACGCCATATTTCGTAGCACAAGTAAAAGATGAAAACGGAATAAACGTCACTGGCAGTGGAATTGGTCACAACTTAGAACTTATTATTGATGGTAAGGCAACTATGACTTATAATCTAAACGATAATTTTAACTTTGATTTTGGAACATACAAGAGTGGAACTACATATTATAATATTCCAGAACTAACCGAGGGTAGACATAAACTACAATTCAAGGCTTGGGATATTCTCAACAATTCATCTACAGCGCAATTAGACTTCAATGTAGTTAACAAACTCGAACCCAACCTCTTTGGTGTGTCTTTGTCAAACAATCCTGCAACAACGACAACAACATTCATAATCAATCACGACCGTACAGGTTCTGGTATGGATGTTGAAATTGAAGTTTTCGATATGAGTGGCAGAATACTGTGGAGGCATTCAGAATCTGCAATACCAACATCTAGTGTCTACACTGTTACATGGGACTTATGCACAGACGGAGGAAACAAGCTCCACACAGGTGTTTATCTATACCGTGTTAAGATTGCATCTGAAGGAAGTTCAAAAGTAAGCAAGTCACATAAACTAATTGTTATTAGCAATAATTAGCAGCCGAAAACGTTTTAACTTACAAGAGGACAAACAAAAGACTTTATATGAAGAAATACATTATAATGTTGTCGCTGATTTTAACGACAATGTCTGCATCGGCACAAAAGACGAATATATTTAATCCTGTGCGCACTGCTGTAACATCCCAGACAATAGCTCCGGATGCTCGTGCAGCAGGTATGGGCGATATAGGTGCAGCAACAGACCCTGATGTAAACTCTCAATATTGGAATCCAGCTAAGTATCCATTCACAATAAGCCGTGCTGGAATTGCACTTAACTATACACCTTGGTTGCGTCAACTTGTCAACGATATGGACCTTGCGACAATAGCAGGCTACTATCGCATAGGTGACTACAGTGCAGTGTCTGCCTCTATGCGCTATTTCAACATGGGAGAGGTGATGATGAGTAGTTCTGAAAGCGGATCAGGAGACATGACTATTAATCCTTATGAAATGTCTGTTGACGTAGCCTACTCTCTTATGCTTTCTGAGAAATTCTCTATCGCAGCCGGAGTAAGATGGATTTATTCTGATCTCACCTACGACTACAGCGAAGAAACTTCACCAGGTAGTGCATTTGCCGCAGACTTGGCAGCCTATTATCAAGACTACATCAACATAGGACAACGTGAATGCCAATTGGGACTTGGACTTGACATTTCAAATATTGGTAGTAAGATAAATTTCGGAAGCGATCAAAACAGTGAGTTTATACCTACCAATATGCGTCTTGGAGCATCTTTGATGATTCCTATAGATGAATTCAACAAATTCACAGTTGCAGCAGATGCCAATAAACTACTTGTACCAACATATCCAATACAGAGAGATAATGAGTCGAGCACCGATTATGAAGCCCGACTGCAAAAAGACTATTATGATGTATCAAGCATTAGCGGTATATTCAAAAGTTTCAGCGATGCACCAGGTGGCTTCAAGGAAGAGATGCAAGAAGTAAACTGGAGTTTAGGAGGCGAATATACCTACAATGATAAGTTTTCTCTGCGCGCTGGTTATCATCACGAAAGCGAAAACAAAGGTAATCGCAAATATTTCACTGTTGGAGCAGGCTTCAAGATGAACGCTTTTACTCTGGATGCAGGCTACGTAATAGCAACCGCTAAGAGTAATCCGCTTGACCAAACACTGAGATTTACACTTGCATTTGATTTAGACGGAATAAAAGATTTATTTAAAAAGAAATAATGATAAGAGTAGGAATGGGATACGACGTCCACAAGCTTGTTGAAGGTCGTGATTTATGGTTGGGTGGAATAAAGATTGACCACTCTTTGGGATTGCTTGGACACAGTGATGCCGACGTTTTAATTCATGCTATCTGCGATGCTATTCTAGGTGCGGCAAACATGCGTGACATTGGTTATCATTTTCCTGACACAAGCGAAGCTACCCTAAACATGGATAGCAAGATTATATTAAAGAAGACTGTTGAACTCATTACCGGCAAAGGTTATCGCATCGGAAACATTGACGCCACTGTTTGCGCCGAACGACCAAAGATTAACCCTCATGTGCCCGATATGAAAAAATGTATGGCAGAAGTAATGGGCATTGATGAAGACCAGATTTCTATCAAGGCCACCACAACAGAGAAGCTAGGGTTCACTGGGCGTGAGGAAGGAATGTCTGCTTATGCAGTTTGTCTTATTGAAAA
>JAGPJJ010000028.1 GCA_018054505.1 Prevotella sp. | reverse complement strand
CAAAACGAGTGTCCTTCCTTAATCATGTGCATATACCTTAAACGATCCGAATAGGTATGTTTCCTTCTTTTTTGTTCCATGCAAAACCCCGAAAGTTATTGTGTCTAACTTTCGGGGTTCAGTTCATATCAGTCAACCTTTTTTTATATGGATCTGACCCTAAATCCTAGACCTTATATAATACTTATATACCAAATAATTTAATAATAAGATAATGTTTTCGCATACTAATAACATAATTTACAACAAGTAGTTTTATGTTTTCGATAATTATTACTACCTTTGCATGCTGAAAAGTTGAATTATATATATTAATTCAAAAATAGTAAGACAACAAAATTAATAAATAAATTATGAGTAAGCAAGTAGAAAAAATCAAGGAGCTGATTGCAAAGCGCGAACAGGCATATCTTGGTGGTGGTGAAAAGGCTATCGAGAAGCAGCATGCACGTGGCAAATACACAGCTCGCGAACGTATTGAAATGTTGGTAGATAAAGATAGTTTTGAAGAATATGACATGTTCAAACTACATCGTTGTCACAACTTCGGTATGGAAAAGAAGCAATATCTCGGTGATGGCGTTGTTGCTGGTTCTGCAACTATCTGTGGCAGACTTGTATACCTATATGCTCAAGATTTTACAGTAAACGGAGGTTCTCTTTCTGAGACAATGGCTCAGAAGATATGTAAAGTAATGGACATGGCTATGAAAATGGGCGCTCCATTTATTTGCATGAACGACTCTGGTGGTGCACGCATTCAGGAAGGTATCTCTTCTCTTGCTGGTTATGGTGAAATTTTTGAACGCAACATCCTTGCAAGTGGTGTAATTCCACAGATAAGCGCTATAATGGGCCCTTGTGCAGGTGGTGCTGTATATTCACCAGCATTGACAGACTTTATCTTTATGACAGAAGGTACATCTTACATGTTCCTTACAGGTCCTAAGGTTGTAAAGACTGTAACAGGTGAAGATATTGACGCTGAACATCTTGGTGGTGCCAGTGTACACGCTAGCAAGAGCGGTGTTACTCATTTTACAGCAAAAACAGAAGAAGAGTGCATGGAACTTATTAAGACTCTTCTTTCATATATCCCTTCTAACAACACAGAAGAAGCTCCAAGAACAGAATGTAATGACCCTATCGATCGCAAAGAAGATATTCTTAACGAGATAATTCCTGAAGATCCTAATCAGGCATATGATATGTATAAGGTTATTGCAGCCGTAACTGATAATGGTGAATTCTTTGAGGTTCAACCTAAATTTGCAAAGAACATCATTACTGGTTTTGCTCGCTTCAATGGTCAGAGTGTTGGTGTTGTTGCTAATCAGCCAGCAGCTTATGCAGGTGTACTTGATGTTAATGCTAGCCGTAAGGGAGCAAGATTCGTAAGATTCTGCGATGCTTTCAATATTCCTATCGTCAGCCTTGTTGATGTACCAGGATTCCTTCCAGGAACTGGTCAGGAGTATAATGCTGTTATTCAGCATGGTGCGCAGTTGCTTTATGCTTATGGTGAAGCTACTGTTCCAAAGATTACTATTACTCTTCGTAAGAGCTACGGTGGTTCACACATCGTTATGGGATGTAAGCAGCTTCGTTCTGACTTGAACTTTGCATGGCCTTCAGCAGAAATTGCTGTTATGGGTGGAAGTGGTGCTGTCGCTATACTTTGTGCTAAAGAAGCTAAAGCTAAAAAAGAAGCAGGAGAAAACGTTAAGGCTTTCCTTGCTGAGAAGGAAGAAGAATATACAGACAAATTCGCAAATCCATATCAGGCAGCACAATTTGGATATATTGACGACGTTATCGAACCTCGTAACACTCGTTTCCGCATATGCCGTGGCCTAGCACAGTTGGCTACAAAACGCGATAGCCTCCCTGCAAAGAAGCACGGATGTATGCCAATGTAAAACATTTAAACATTATATAAAATGGATAAAAATGTATATGCAGCAATTGCCATGGCTCTTTATGAGTTCGCAGGCAATAATGCTCACGATAAGGAACCGAGCATCATTACTATCAAACCAAAGCATACACTTTGGAACGCTAAATTCCTGTCATTAACAAAGAAACCATAAAAAGATATGAAAGAGTTTAAATATACTATCGATGGTAAAGAATATAATGTTACCATTGGCGAAATAGACGAGAACAATGTTGCTAGTATTAGTGTAAACGGAAGTGACTACAATGTTCAGATGGAAAAAGAGGCTGAACCTGAGAAAAAGAAAGTTGTCTTAGGAAAACCAGTTGATAATTCTACTGAAACAGAGGCAACATTTTCTGCTAACGTAAATACAAACAATGCTGTTAAAGCTCCACTACCAGGTACAATCACAGCTATTAACGTTGAAGTTGGACAGGAAGTAAAAGCTGGTGACGCTGTAGTTGTTCTTGAAGCAATGAAAATGGCCAATAATATTGAGGCAGAGAAAGATGGAAAAATTACCGCAATCTGTGTCAAAGTTGGTCAGAGTGTCCTAGAAGAGGATCCTTTGGTTGTTATTGAATAATTTTATTTCTATAAATTTCGGCTAATTTATTAGCTGAAAGAAAAATAGGAAGAGAACCATACAATTGGTTTTCTTCCTATTTTATTTTTTATACAAGATCATTACTATCCTTTTCAAATTTAGATAACTAATATTTATAAATTGCTTACGTTGCGTAGATTTCAGAGAACAGACCAAATATATTTTATGCAACTACAATTGTATCACATATACTAATACAAAAAAATGGGAAAGCTATACGCTATCCCATTTTATATTTCATAATTAAAAACTAGAAGTATAATCTTATCTTAGTTTTCGCTATCAATTTTTGAACTTCCAGGAAGATGGAATTGATAACTTCTATCAAATACTTCCTTAACTTTGTTGATTTCAAGGAAAGTAGTACCACCACCTTCACCAAAGCTTCCACTAAGATATGCTATTTTATTTTCATCTTTAATATAGCCCTTTTGACGGAGCATTCTTAAAGCTGCGAAAAACATATATTGTGGACTTACTTGTTCTCTCTGATAAATAGGAATAACTCCGTAACTTAGATTGAGCCAACGCTGAGTTTTTTCTCTATAACAAATTGCCAATACTGGAACAGGACCACGGAAAGCTGCCAAATTACGAGCAGTTTTACCAGTTTCACTATCTGTTATTATTCCAGCTACACCTGCATTCTTTGTTGAATTAATAGCAGCATGAGCCAAAAATTCTCTCAAATCACATTCATCTTTTGCTGGAACTTCAATATCATTATCACGAAGTTTATCTTTTTCTGCTTGTTCTGCAATACGAGCCATTGTCTGTACAGCCTCCAAAGGATATTTTCCACTAGCAGTTTCTCCACTAAGCATTAAAGCATCAGTTCTATAGTATATTGCATTGGCTATATCAGTAACTTCAGCACGAGTTGGACGAGGATTATTAATCATTGTATGCAACATTTGTGTAGCTACAATAACTGGTTTTTTCTTACAAATACAACTACGAATTATTGAGCGTTGTATTCCAGGAATTCTCTCAATAGGCACTTCTATACCTAAATCACCACGAGCAACCATGATACCATAAGAAGCATCAATAATCTCTTCAATATTATCTACACCTTCTTGGTTTTCTATTTTAGATATGATTTTAATATCACTATTATGCTCATCTAGAATTTTCTGAACCTCCATAACATCTGCAGCATTTCTAACAAAAGAGTGCGCAATGAAATCAATATCTAAGTCGATAGCTAAAAGTATATTATGCTTGTCACGTTCCGTCAATGCAGGAAGATCAATATGTTCACCTGGAATATTCACACTTTTGTGTGAACCAAGAATTCCATCATTCTGAACCTTAGCCACAAGCATAGGACCAACATTTTCTATAACCTGCATGTCAAGTTCACCATCATCAAACAAAATATCGTCACCGACTTTTACATCTTTTGTGATATCTGGATATGACACGTTAACAATATCATGAGAACTGTCCATTTCTGGGCGTCCAAAAATCTTAACTACATCACCTGTTTTATATTCAAGCGGTTCGTCTACTCCAGTAGTTCTAACTTCTGGTCCTTTGGTATCAATCATAATACCGATATGAGGAGATACAGCTCTAACATTTTTTACAATGTTACGTATACCCTCTTCTGTGGCATGAGCTGTATTCATACGAACAACATTCATACCAGCAAAGAATAATTTTCTGATGAAATCCTGATCACACCTGCGATCACTTATCGAAGCAACAATTTTCGTTTGTTTCATATAGCTATCTTGAAATTTCCTACAAAGTTAGCTCAATTATTGCACAAAACAAAGCTTTTTGAGTATTTTATTTATTATTCAAGCTTCATAATATAATTATGCACAATAAGGCTATCATATTTTTAGAGTTTGTTTCCTTCTTTTGGGAATATTACTTTTGGCTCAAATGTTTTGGCCTCTTCAAAATCCATTAACGCATAAGATATTATTATGACCACGTCACCTACCAATGCCTTTCGTGCAGCTGCACCATTGAGGCAAATACAACCAGAACCTCTTTCACCTTTAATAATGTAGGTTTCAAAACGTTCACCGTTGTTATTGTTTACAATCTGCACCTTCTCTCCAGCAATCATATTTGCAGCATCCAACAAATCTTCATCAATTGTTATGCTACCCATATAATTGAGATTAGCTTCAGTAACCTTAGCGCAATGCAATTTACTTTTTAATACTTCAATATACATCGTTAAATCTTATATTCTTTATATTTAATATGGTCTATCAAACGGATAGGAGTCTTTCCACAATTAACAGTTATACAGCCGACAACATAATCACTATCACTCCATTCATTTACATTCTGAAGTGTGTCACCGTCAACTATCTCAAAGTATTCAACATCCAAACCTTCAACAGAGTTGATTTCCTTTACTACGTTATCATGTGTATCAGAAACACTATGAGTTAAAGCATATTCAACACTGGCACTTAGAGATTTAAATATGGCTGGTGCAATAGCTCTCTCGTCATCAGACAGAAGAGTGTTTCGACTACTTTTTGCAAGTCCATCACTTTCCCTTATTATAGGGCATTCCACAATTTCAACTTTACTGCCAATGTATTTGACTAATTGCTTTATCACCGCAATCTGCTGCCAATCTTTTTCTCCAAAATATGCACGATTAGGACATGTAATATAGAAAAGTCTACTAACAACTTGGCAAACACCATTAAAGTGTCCAGGGCGACGAGCACCTTCCATAACAGTAGAAACTGGAGGAAATTCAAAATGGCGCTTATCCTCAGATGGATACATCTCCTCTACAGAAGGAGCAAATACATAATCAGCACCACATTTCTCAACTAACTTACAATCATCTTCCAAAGTTCTTGGATATCTATCCAAATCACCTTTGTCATTAAACTGTGTTGGATTTAAGAAAACAGATACAACTGTTACATCATTATCTTTAACACTGCGCTCTACCAACGAAGCGTGGCCCTCATGCAAAGCACCCATTGTTGGTACCAAACCAATATTCTTACCTTCTTTGCGAGCGTAAAAGAGCTCATTCTGTAAATCAACGATCTTATTAAAAACTTTCATTATTCTTTAATTCCAATTGATGTGCAAAATAACAACTTTTTTCTTAAATAAGAAAGAATTATTATAAAATTATGCGAATAAACGACCATATTTGTTTGTTTTATTACATTTATAGCTCTTTTTCAATAGTTTTTTTGTACCTTTGCAGTATTCAATTTGAAAATAAACATGGCAAAGAAAGTATTATTCATCAACCAAGAGATTACACCGTTCGTACCTGAGACAAATATGTCTATCATGGGAAAAGAACTACCACAAAAAGCACAAGAAGCAGGATTAGAAATCCGTACTTTTATGCCAAAATGGGGAAACATTAATGAGCGTCGCGGACAACTTCATGAAGTGATACGTCTCTCGGGAATGAATCTTATTATCGATGACACAGATCATCCACTAATTATCAAAGTTGCTTCTATTCCACAATCCAGAATTCAAGTTTACTTTATAGATAATGACGACTATTTCACCAAGCGCCAAATGACCATTGATGAAGAAGGTAATGAATATGCCGACAACGGTGAACGTGCCATTTTCTTTGCACGTGGAGTTTTGGAGACAGTCAAAAAACTGCGTTGGGTTCCTGACATTATACATTGTCAAGGATGGATGAGTGCTGTTGTACCTCTTTATATAAAGACAGCTTATCATGATGAGCCTTCTTTTGCAAAGACTAAAATAGTAACTTCATTATTCAACGAACAACCAAAAGGCGAACTTGGTAGTAAGTTCCGTGATATCGTAGCTTTTAGAGATGCAAAACCTGAACTAATGAAGTGCTATGACGAGAAATTTGACTTCCTTGAATTAGGAAAACTTGCACTTGATTACAGCGACTGCGTTATAGAAGCAAATAAGGACGTTAACAATGATCTCTTAAAATACGCTAACAACAAAAATATTCCTGTTCTTAATTATCCAGGTGAAGATTTTATTGGAGCTTACAATGAGCTTTACGAAAAGATTTGCCCAACAGAAGAATGAAATAATAATTTTATCCCAAACAAAGCAATATGAAATTAAAAAGTCTTGGTCTTGCATGCATTATACTTGCATCATTCGCTATAATTTCTTGTGATGATAACACTGATGGTATAGGAACATCACTTACCGACAACAGAGATAACTTATCTATTAGTACTGATACTTTCTACGTAAGTACTAAATCTATTGTTGCTGATTCTGTCTTGTCTCGTAATACAACTGGATATCTAGGAAAGTTTCGTGACCCAGAAACTAATGCATATATAACAAGCAATTTTATGACCCAATTTAGTGTACTTGAAAACTACACTTTTCCAAAAATTGATAGCATCATAAGTAAAAAAGACGGTTTAGCCTATGCAGATTCTTGTGAAATTCGTTTGTACCACTCAAATACAGTTGGTGATTCTCTAGCACCAATGAAACTAAGAGCTTTTGAATTAAACAAGCCAGTTGAAGATGCTGATTACTATTCAAACTTTGATCCTGAGAAGAGTGGATATATTCGTTCTAATGGACTCGTTCAAGACAAGACTTATACTCTAGCTGACCTAAATTATACTCTCGAGCAGCGCTCTTCAGGAGATTATAATGCGTCTATTCGTATTCCTTTAAATCAAGAATATACAGACAAAGACGGAAAAACTTATAAAAACTACGGTACATATATTATGCGTAAGTATTATGAGAATCCTTCAGACTTTAAAAACTCATATACTTTCGTACACAATGTTGCACCTGGATTTTACTTTAAGTCTACAAGTGGAAATCAGGCTATGGCAAATATATACAATGCTATTATGTATGTTTATTTTAGATACACGTCAAAAGATTCTACATATAATGTAGCAGCAACATTTGGAGGTACAGAAGAAGTTATGCAGACAACAAACATTGTCAATGACAATGCTACCATCAAGAATATGGCTGCAGACGAGAATTGCACTTACGTTAAGACGCCAGCCGGAATCTTTACAGAAATGACAATACCTGTTGAAGACATTGTAAAAGGTAAAGAAAACTATACTATTAACACGGCAAAAGTTACACTGCAAAGAATAAACAATCAGAATCCGAGTGAATATGCATTAGCAGCACCTAGTCAACTACTTATGATACCTGCTGATAGTATAAAAACTTTTTTTGCACATCATGATATAGCTGACAACAAAAATTCATTTTTGGCTACTCTAAGTTCAAATGCATACACATTTAACAATATAGGATCAATGATAAAGACGATGTATGCTAACAAACAAAGTGGCAACACATCTGATAATTGGAACAAAGTTGTTATCATCCCAGTAACAATTTCTTCAATGACAATTAGCAGTACCACATACCTTACAGGTATTTATCATGATATGTCTATTAAGAGCACTAAGCTAGTTGGAGGAAAGACTCCTATAAAGATAACTGTGGTGTACAGTCGATTTAAATAATATTTATAATGGCAGACAATTATCTTGAGCGCAAACGCCGTGATTATGAAGAGCGAAAAGCAATATGGCTTAAGAAAAAACAATTTATAAAAAAGAAGCCTTCTATTCAAAAGCCTGAAGATGAAGCTTTATAGAAAATCCCCATCATTTTAATTATTAAATGATGGGGATTTTTATATATTGCAAAATTAAAATATATCAATAACCAAATATATTTATGTGTATATTTCAATCATGCTTACACATATTTATTGTTAAGCAGCGCTTTGATTCACACGTTATTCTAAATCTATTGTCAGTCCTAATACCAACAGCCCAAATAATATTCTTTTTAGCATCTTCAATAACTAACTGTTTCTGCTTATCAAATAACGTTAACTTGTTATCCGTTAGGAAATCACTAAGTAACTTACTACCATTCATCCCAAAAGGTACGAATCTATCGGCAGTTTTTAAGTGACGAATAGTAAGTGGGAAATGTATTTTAGCAGCATCCAATGTAATAACATCAGCTATTTTACTTGGCTTGAAATCTGGAGTAATATTAGAAATCTTAAATTTGAATTCCAAGTTTTCATTATAATAATAATTACCAGTTTCTGGGATCTTCATTATTTTGTTCTTACTATCCTCAGAATTTATTTGGCTAACTATCATCATTCCCCTATCAACCAATAAGTTATGCGTCTTAGATGTCCACATTTTACCAGACGGAGCATCTAGATTTTCAGAGATTTGTTCTATCTGTGAAGGTGAAAAAGAATAATCATGAATAATTAAATATAAAATATATTCCGATGAAACCATCGATTTCAATTTAGCAAGATCAATACAAATGCACGAATCTGTCTTTTTTACAACAACTTCGTTAACACTCTTCTTTATCGCTTCATCAAAGATACAAGCTGCTTGCCTGATTCGATTAGCTGTTTTTGCAATATCAGCACTTGCTGAAGGATTGATTTTATTTAATAATGGAATGATGTTCAATCTTATCTTGTTACGTGTAACATCGTCAATATTATTAGAACTATCTGTAACAAACTTCTGCTTAGTATCATTCAAATAATCAATAATATCAATACGACTTACATCAAGAAGCGGTCTAATAATGAAACCATTTTTGCAAGATATACCTTGTAACCCATGCAAACCTGTTCCGCGAATCAAATTAATAAGAAGTGTTTCAACACTATCATCACGATGATGAGCTACTAATATGGCATCTGCAGCCAAATCAACACGCAACTTCTCAAAATAATTATATCTGAGTTCGCGCGCAGCCATTTCAATACTGACCTTATGCAAAGCTGCATATGTCTTTGTATCAAAATGAATGCGATGAAATGGAACATTTTGTTCAGCACATAAGTTTTCACAAAACGCTTCATCCCTATCCGACTCTTCACCACGAAGATGAAAATTACAATGCATTGCTTCAATGCGATATCCCAAATCAATCATTACACGAAAGAGAGCAACGCTGTCACTTCCTCCGCTTAATGCAACAAGATAGAGACCGTTGGCACTCAACAATTTATTTGTCTCGACATATCGCTTAACACGCAAAGCAAACTTACTCAACATAAAGAACTAATCCTTTTAAATACTCTCCTTCTGGATGATAAATATTGATTGGATGATCAGCTGGTTGATGAAGTTGATGCAAAATTCTAACTTTTCGGCCAGCTTGTGCCGCAGCAGTAAACACCGCATTACGGAAATTATCTTTAGTAACTACTTGTGAACAACTAAAAGTAAATAGGATTCCACCATGCTTTATTTTTTGCAAGCCCTTAACATTTAATCGTGTATAACCCTTTAAAGCATTATGTAATGCAGCCCTATGCTTCGCAAAAGCTGGAGGGTCAAGAATAATAAGATCATACTTATCATCATTATTCTCTAGATACTTAAATGCATCTTCACAGAAAGCCTCATGGCGACTATCACCAGGGAAATTAAGTTCTATGTTATTATTTGTTAGTTCTATAGCTTTTGCACTGCTATCAACAGAATGCACTAATTTAGCCTGTCCACGCATTGCATAAACAGAGAAACCTCCTGTATAGCAAAACATATTAAGGACACTACGTCCTTTAGCATATTTCTCAAGTAAACTTCTATTTTCTCTTTGATCAACAAAGAATCCTGTTTTCTGTCCACGCAACCAATCAACATGGAACTTCAAACCATTTTCTACAGCAATATCATTATCGGTTGAACCATAGATAAAACCATTTTCCTGACCTAAATCTGCTTTAAATGGCAATGTTGTTTCACTTTTATAATAAATATTTTTAATTCTATCACCAATAACTTCAACAAGTGCCTTTGATACCTCATTTCTGCACAAATGCATTCCTACACTATGAGCTTGCATTACGGCTGTTTCGCCATAACAATCAATAATCAGACCAGGTAAGTTATCACCTTCACCATGAACTAAACGATAGGTGTTATTTGAAGGATTGTCTGCTATATCGATACTCTTACGAGTTTCAAATGCACTTTTAAGTCTAGAGCACCAAAATTCATGATTAATTTCGATATCTCTAAAAGAAAGAACTCTGACTGCAATCGAGCCAATTTGATAGTGTCCTACTGCGATGAAATCACCAGAAGCAGTAATAACTCTAACAATTTCTCCTTCACTAATACCACCATCCATATGATGAATAGCCCCAGAGAAAATCCAAGGATGAAAGCGCTTTAGAGACTCTTCCTTACCTTTTTTAAGGTATATTGATTTATACATATTATTATATTAATAAATTAGACACAAAATATAGCTTATCAACTCTACTATGTGCAAAAAAACAAATTCGATTATATTGAAGCTATTTCAATTTCCTGCGTTATATTTTCAGGTTTAGGTTCTTCCAAAGTAATCAGTTCATATTCTTTTGAAGTATTCAATCTAACGATTTCCTCGTATAAATTAATACATGTCCATGCATCAGTAGCAGCATATTGCTTCTGTTTATCATTAAGAATATCAGCTTCCCAATTTGTAAGTCGCTGCCTTTTACTAATTTTTTGATGGAATAGATTTGCATAAAGTTTTTGCAAACTTAAATCTTTCACTCCAACCTTACCAACAATGTTCTGTAAGTCTATAAAATATCCTGGCTTAAAATCAGCTCTACGATGTAACGAAAGTATATCATCATGCCAAGAAAGCCCAATTTTTGGCACAGTTTCATCTTCAAGAAGACGGATAATAGAAGGTGTCAATCCTATATTATTCAATCTAAAAAGGAAACAAGTATCTCTTGAAGACACTTGAAGAAGAGCCACCTTATGTTGATCACCCTTACGAAATGTGGGGCGAGTTTCAGTGTCTACACCGAGAATATCGCATGATAATAAGTAATCTACGGCTTTATCAGCATCTGCTTCACTTATGATAGTAATGATCCTACCAGTAAAAAGAACTGTAGGAAGAGCAGATATTAAATTCTTATCAAATTTACTATAAATAGTTTTTTTCATCTTTAAATACGTATCTAAGTGCAAAATTAAAAAAAAGTTATGAAAAGCATGCCGTTTCTCGGATATTTCAGTTAATTTTGCATTAAATTCAATACTAAAAGCGCATGGCAAGAAAAAAATCTGACCGCAAACCAAAAAATATAGGAGAAGCAGTTGGCTTTAGAAATATCTTTAATAGTGAAAAAACAGACTTCCTTTTGGGACTTGTTTTGTTATTATTGGCAATATATACTATTATTGTTATGATATCATATCTATCTACAGGGCAAGCTGATCAAAGTTTGCTTGACAATTTACGCCCTGGAGAATGGATTAACACGAATAGAGAGTTTGCAAATTACGGCAGTTCCATCGGTGCTATTGTTGCATATGAGCTGATGTATGTAAACTTTGGCTTACCTGCATTTTTAATACCTGCATTTATTATATTGGCTGGACTCAAGATGATGTCTATATACAAAATAAACCTTTGGAAATGGTTTTTTGGAACAATGCTTGTTATGATTTGGAGTTCTGTGACCTTTGCAAAGTTCCTCACCCCTATTATGGGTAATCTTATTTTCAACCCAGGTGGTAACCATGGTGTATTTTGTGTGCAGCATTTAGAAAATATAGTTGGACCTCCAGGACTAACTGTTATACTATTTTTTACAGCTATTGCATTCCTTACATATCTTAGCGCAGAGACGATTGAAGTGGTAAGAAAAGCGATGAATCCGGTTAAATATCTCACTTCCAAAGTTAAATTCTCAGTAACAAATCATGAGCCTAAAAATGACGATATTGAAAGCGTAGACGAGAATGATGAAGAATCAGAGATACAAGAAGAACAACCAGAAGCTGTAGACATTCCAGAAACTATGCCTGATGATATTCCATCACCAATTGTTGATCTTACAGATTTTGAAAAGGAAATAGAAAGCCCAAGAGGTAACTTGCCTGAAAATGTATCGCCAATAGCTGTTGTTGCACCTATTAAGGACGAAGATATGGGCGCAAATAAGCTAACAATTGAAGTGGCAAAGGATGAGGAAAAAGTTGTTGGTAATAAAGTCAATATTGAAGAAATATTAAGCACACCAATTGATCCTTTAGAACCTTTCACAAGATACAAGAAGCCTACACTTGATCTTCTAAAAAAATATGACAACGATGGGAAACCAAATGTTGATATGGAAGAGATAAAGGCAAATAATGCAAGAATTGTAGAAGTTCTTAGCAGCTTCGGTGTATCAATAAAAGAGATTAAGGCTACAGTAGGTCCAACAATTACATTATATGAGATAACACCTGCTGAAGGCGTTAGAATATCAAAAATCCGAAATCTAGAAGACGACATAGCACTTAGTCTTTCGGCTCTTGGTATTCGTATCATTGCACCTATTCCTGGCAAGGGAACCATTGGTATCGAGGTTCCAAATAACAAGCCACAAATTGTTTCGATGGAAAGTATCCTTAATTCTAAAAAATTTATGGAGACTAGAATGGAATTACCGCTTGCTCTTGGTAAGACCATTACCAATGAAGTATTTATGGTTGATTTAGCAAAGATACCTCACTTGCTTGTTGCTGGTGCTACAGGACAAGGTAAGTCGGTTGGTCTGAATGCAATCATAACTTCCCTACTCTATAAGAAACATCCAAACGAACTGAAATTCGTGCTTGTTGATCCTAAAAAAGTAGAATTCAGTGTATATCATAAAATCTCAGATTATTTCATGGCATGCCTGCCTGAAAACGATGACGAACCTATTATCACTGATGTAACAAAGGTTGTAAGAACATTGAATAGTTTATGCGGGCTTATGGACCATAGATATGATCTACTGAAAGTTGCTGGCGCTAAAAACATAAAAGAATACAATGCTAAGTTTGTTAATCATAAGTTAGATCTTACAAAAGGACATGAATATATGCCATATATCGTTGTCATAATTGACGAGTTTGGCGACTTGATTATGACTGCCGGCAAGGAAATAGAACTTCCAATCGCACGTATAGCACAGTTAGCTCGTGCTGTTGGTATTCATATGGTAATTGCAACACAGAGACCTACAACAAAGATTATCACAGGTAATATTAAAGCCAATTTCCCTGGACGTATGGCATTCCGTGTTAGTTCTCAAATTGACTCACGTACAATCCTTGATCGTTCAGGTGCTAACCAACTTATAGGAAGAGGTGACTTATTGTTCTTAAATGGTAATGAACCCGTCCGCGTGCAATGTGCATTTGTTGATACTCCAGAGATAGAGCGCATTAATGAATACATCTGCAGTCAACCTGGACCAGTTGAGCCAATGGAATTGCCAGAGCCTGTTGATGACGGAAATAGTAGCAACATAAGCGGCGGAAATACTGATATATCTAATTTAGATCCATATTTTGAAGAAGCTGCCCATGCCATCGTTCTTTCCCAACAGGGTTCAACAAGTATGATACAAAGACGATTCTCAATCGGATATAATAGAGCCGGACGACTCATGGATCAACTTGAGCATGTAGGTATTGTTGGTTCTGCTCAAGGAAGTAAGCCTCGTGAGGTTTTAATCCAAGACGAAAATCAATTAAATACACTCCTTCTTCAACTTAGAAGTGAATAGATTATTTAAATTGGATTTAAATGTTTCAAAAGTTAGATAAAATTTCTATAGAATCATTTAAATCCTATTTTTATTATATAACTTTGTGCAAAATAAAAATTAAACTAAAAGATAATGAAAAAAATTGCTCTTATTTCATTAATGATGCTGATCACCTTATGTGTGTCAGCTCAAAATGCGGCTCAGGCAGTCAAAATACTAGACAAGACAGCTATTGTTGTTGGACGCAAGGGAGGCGCAAGTGCTAACTTCTCTGTCAGCGGCAAAAGCCTTGGTGCTGCATCTGGAACGATTGCCATTAAAGGTAATAAATTTTATGCCCACACACCTAAAACTACAGTATGGTTCAATTGTAAAACACAATGGACATACATGAACACAACTAACGAAGTGAATGTTACTAATCCTAATGAAGCTAAACAGGCTCAGATGAATCCTTATAAGTTTATCACAATATATAAGACTGGATACGATCTTAGCATGAAATCAGTTGGAAGTTCTTATCAAATTCATATGACTGCACAAAATAAACAGCGTAGTCTTCAGGAACTTTACATCACAATAAACAAGAAATCATACAATCCTACCAGTGTAAGAATGTTACAAGGCAAGAATTGGACAACAATTAATATTTCAAACTTTAAGGCAAAGAATCAAAGCAACAATATTTTCTCTTTTAATTCAAAAGACTATCCAAAGGCTGAAATCATTGACTTGAGATAAAGATGAAATTAAAAAATATTATTGTCTATATAGCAATGCCAGTCATTATAGCTGCATTAGCTATATGGACAATTTTCAGAATATGGCCCGATGATAATAAAAGTTCACTGGCCTCTGTGGTTAAAATAGATTGTAAGCGCCATTACGTCCTAAGTGATTCCAATGGTCACAATCTATTTTTTGCATTTATCAATGCTGACAGTCTTATGGAAGGACTAACATGGGACAAAGAAAATATCATTAGCCATGAAACTGAATCAGAAGGATTTTGGATTAACCAAAACTGGTTTTATCCGTCATGTGGAGGAAAGATAATATCACCTGTCAGCGATACTACTGATATAATCATGAATCACATAACACCAATAAACTTTGTTGAAAAAGAAATAGAACATCTTAAGAAAGAAAATAGAAATATAACTCAAAAGCAAAGTGAACTTAAATACTATTTAAGAGTACATGGTGTTCAAGATGAAGGATATGATATGGTTGCTGAGTATGCCACAAAAATACGCTCCTATAAAGACTCTATAAACAAAGAAATAGCAATACTTGAAAAAATACAAAAAGCTAATAAAATCAATATATATATTAATGATAAATATATTGTAAACTATAAAAACGAAAGAAAACAAAATATAAAGCAAGTTTGTTATTTCATAAAGAAATCTAGTGATAACAGCATACAGTTGCTAAGAAATTCCAATAATTCAATTCCTGATG
>JAGPJJ010000158.1 GCA_018054505.1 Prevotella sp. | reverse complement strand
GCAACCTTATCGTGTATATATAGCTGCACGATTTCATCACCATCTCTAGTTCCTGTGTTTGTTACTGTTACTGTAGCCTTTATACTTCCATCACGCGACATCTGATTTGAACTTAAATGAATATCGCTGTATGAATAAGTTGTATAACTCAGACCGTATCCAAATGGATATAATGCATCATTACGAACATCAAGATAATTACTTGCATATTTTGCAAAGGTTTTTGCATTCTCTGCTACAGGACGTCCTGTAGGTAAGTGGTTATAGTATAACGGTTCCTGTCCTGTAGCCTGCGGCATACTTACTGTAAGTTTTCCACTTGGATTAGCATCACCATACAAAACATCACATATTGCACTTGCAGTTTCAGAACCACCAAACCATACGTTCATAATTGCATCAACATTCTCACTCTCCCACTTCATCTCTGTGGCACGTCCTGAGAAATTTAACAGGACAACAGGTTTACCTGTAGCTACAAGATTTTTAAGTAAGTTTTTCTGAACGTCAGGCAAAGACAAATCGCTTCTGCTTGCACATTCACCACTCATTTCAGCAGTTTCACCAAGTGCAGCAACAATCACATCAGCGTTTTTTGCAGCATCCAGAGCCTCTTTCAAAGCTTGCTCATCATTGACACGCTTTATAGCTTTGCCAAATTCACCAGCTTTCTGCATAGCCTCATCAGCATAGACATTAGAACCCTGGGCATAATAATCAGGTTTCATTATTTCACGCAATGTACTATATCTATCAGGAGTATAAGCAACACACCACGTACCAGCCATGTTAATGCGTGAATCAGCAAGCGGACCAACAAGTGCTACTTTCTGACTGTGCTTGATTGGAAGAACATTATCTTTGTTTTTCAACAGCACAAAAGTCTCTGCTGCTATTTTTCTAGCCTCATCTCTATTCTGTTGAGTAAAGATTTCTTTCTTTCTGCGCTTGCTATCCAAATACTTATATGGATCCTTAAACAAGCCAAGTTTATACTTAGCCTCTAGCACTCTGCGACATGCGGTATCAATATCTGAAACAGAAACAGAACCATCATTTACACTTTGTTCCAATGTTTTTATAAAACCCTGCGAACACATATCCATATCGGTACCAGCCTTGAGAGCCATAGCAGAATTACTCTTCAAATCACCCAACCCGTGAGCTTCCATTTCACCAATAGAACCATAATCGGTAACAACGAAGCCATCAAACTTCCACTGATTACGCAACAATTCATTTAGTAACCAATTACTGGCTGTAGCAGGAACACCATCAATAAGATTGAAAGATGACATGACGCTACCTACACCAGCTTCGACAGCAGCCTTGTATGGAGGTAAATACTGATTGTACATACGAACTTTACTCATATCAACAGTATTGTATTCCTTTCCAGATTCCACAGCTCCATAAAGAGCAAAATGTTTAAGGCAAGCCATAATATTATAGTTTTTGCTATAATCGCCCTGATACCCACGTACCATGGTTTCTGCAATACGTGAGCCAAGATATGGATCTTCACCAGCACCCTCTGAAACTCTTCCCCATCGTTGATCGAGAGCAATATCTACCATTGGAGAATATGTCCAATTTATACCATCTGCACTTGCCTCCTTAGCTGATATTTGGGCGCAATGCTCAATACCCTGAAGATCCCAACTAGCTGAGAGTGCAAGCGGAATCGGGAAGATTGTCTCATATCCGTGAACCACATCCATACCAACAATAAGAGGAATGCCATGTTTGGTCTTCTTAACAGCTATATCCTGAAGGGCACGGATTTTATCTACGCCCTTAACATTGAAAACACCACCTATGGATCCATCAGCAACGCCGCTGCCAACCTTAGTATCCATAGCACCACCTGTAGTAATATCACCTGCGACCATAAGATTTAACTGACCAATCTTTTCGCGCAAGGTCATTTTTGACATTAAGTCATCAATAAACTTCTTCATCGGGTTAGTCTGTGCTCCCACATTTATTGCAAGAAGAGACATCGCCAAAGCTATAATAGTTTTCTTATTCATATTCTGATAAGGATTTGTTATTTTTGGAATACACGTACATAGTCAACTTTCATGGTTGTAGGCAAAGCTGTTTCGTCAACACCTTTATATCCACCCCATGCACCACCCCATGCAAAATTCAGTATTGGATAGAATGCTGTATTGAAAGGCCATCCCTCTTTAGTGCCATCATTATTATATTTTAATATTTGGGCACCATCAACCATAAAGCGAATAAAATCAGCAGTCCATTCACAACCATACACATGATACTCAGATTCAGCAGTATCTATCAATTTAGTTGCGTGCTCAATTGAGGTATTACTATTATTGTATTTTGTGCAATGAATTGTAGAAGAAACATTATTAGCATCAACTCCAACTTCTTCCATAATATCAATCTCTCCACAACCAGGCCAAGGATTTGTAGTAAAGTTGTTATTAACAGGCATCATCCAGAAAGCTGGCCACGTGCCTTTACCTTTAGGCAACTTAATTCTAGCCTCAAAATATCCATACTTCCAACCTGTATTAACTTTTGCATATACTCGACCAGAATATATTTTTCCATCGCTTCCCTTATAACAAGTTATATTCAACTTACCATCTGAAAGATTTGTAACGCTATTGCTGTTAATATAGTTTTGCAACTCATTGTTTACCCAACCAGATGGCTGCGCTTCATGAGTCCAGTCATTATTCAACGTTGTGCCATCATTAAATTCATCGTGCCAAACCAAATTATATCCGTCAGGAATTGTGACATTATCATCAGAAGCACTTTCCTGAGATACATTAATTGTCAAACTACCAGTTCCATCGCCTTCACTAACTACTACTTTTGCTGTGCGTGAAAGTAGATTTTGATTGGCAACAGCTGTTATTATCAGTTCTCCGTTGCTTCCCTTAGTTGCCGTTAGCCAACTTTCTGAAGACGAAACAGTCCAATTACTATTTCCTGTAATGACAACATTCTTTGATTCACCTTTTGACATAAGTTCCAAACTATTGGCAGACGCCTTTAATGGAGCAGTTTGAGTAACAGGAATGGTATAACGAGTTGTTCCCGACTTAACAATTATCTCACCAGTGCGTGAATCACTTGTAGTATTGTCACTTATTGTAACTCCTACTGTTCCTGTTTTTGAATTAGAGCCAGAAACACTGACTGTCATCCAGTCTGAAGATGCATAAGCAGTCCACTCTCCACGTGAACAAGTCACATCAATATTATATGTCTTTTGATATGCCGAAGCTGCAATATGGTCAAGACTGCAAGTAATGTTTGTTTCATTAACAGTGCCACCGTCATTATCACTGCTGCTACATGATATAAAAGGAATAACCGCCAACAGAAGAGTCAAAAGTTTTATAGAATGCTTCATTTGTATAATTTATTATAATTGTAAAACTTTAAAAGGAAAGACGAGGATGAAGCCAAACACCCTCCGTCTTTCCCTATTTCATGTTAATTATTTTGGATTATGTTTCTGTATAATGATGTTACTGATTTTCAGAACAACATTTGCAGGAGCTCCACCAAAGTCAAAGACTATCTTACCTTGATCAAAGTCAAACTTAGATATTTGTTTTGCAAAACGAACAAGGTTATCACCCTTCTTCAAACTAATCTTTCCGTTATAGAATGCAGTTGTAGGATCATCCTTTATATCAGGATCCTTGTTAACCTTGAAAGTCATTCTCTGTATGTCCTGACTAGCATTAATCGTGAAACTATAGTCATAGTTATTATCCTTTACTATTGATATTGGAACCGTATTTATTGTACATTGACCTTTCCATTCTGCATTTGTTGCATAAGGAGTTGTGATTGTATAAGTTCCGTTAGCATAAGCAAAACCTGGGTCTGCTGCCTGTGTCCATGCATCGTTGTCTGACCAGAAGAATGTCATCTTACCTGCTGTATTAAATGGCTTAGCAAGATTCAAATCAGAGTTTACATCACACCAGTTAATCTTGTCTGGGTCAAAGGATGTTTCTACAGCTTCATCATCACCATTTATCAAGATTAATTGCCATGCAATAGTTCCTGGCACATCATAAAGCAGAGTCATTTTCTTACTAGTCAAGCTAACAATCTTAAATGTTTCAGGACCATCCATCATCTTTTGATCTGCCATATAAGGGAACAATGTTTTTGCAGGTAATGTTATCGTAACCATACCTGAGGCATCATCATATCCCAAAGAGTATTTGGCGGTAGTGTTCACACCTGCGAAAGCTGTAGCAACAACATCGTAATCAGAACTTGAAGTTATACCAAATGCGGTGACATCATGATTGCAGAATGTCTTTCCATCAACACCGGCACTATAAGTATACGCATTACTATTGTCAAAAGTAATACGGTCATCATAAACACCATTAGCTGATTTCTCATCTGGTGTTGCTTTCCACCATCCAGTACCGT
>JAGPJJ010000157.1 GCA_018054505.1 Prevotella sp. | reverse complement strand
CACCTTTTCCACATCCAAGTTCTAATACGATAGGGTTGTCATTATGAAAATATAGTTCTCTCCAATGTCCTTTCATTTCGAATGGAACTTGTTCTATCACTGAAAAAGGATATTGGAAAACATTTGAGTAGCTTTCCATATCGGCGAATTTCTGTAATTTTCCTTTGCTCATAAATGTATATTCATAAAATTAAAAAAGGTCGTACCCGTGTAGTTTTGCGTACTTCGGATACGATCTTATTATGTAGTTGTATTTGTTCTATTCGGCAATATTCTGCTGCTCTTCAGTTTTCAGATCTTCATAGAAGTGGGCATGAGCTGTTAAATTGTATGGTGCAAGGAATAAGAATCCTATTCCACATGTTATTATACTAAGGACAAACCAGCCTATCATGCTCAAATCGAGTAAGAATAAATCCATTTTATGACCTTTCATCATTGCCATACTCTTTTCAATAGCTGAATTGTATTTCAAATCAGGGTCATCCAATAAGATATAATTGGTCATACTGTATGAGTACATCTTCATAATTCCAGGGATGATAAGTAACAGCGTCCAAAGCAGTGTATATATTCCTACAAGTAGGTTGGTTAGCATTATTCGAACATAGTCCTTGAATCCTTCAAACATTATGCTAAGGTCTAGTTCTTGATCTTCTTTGCGTATGTTTTTTAGAAACAATATTTCAAATCCCCAGACGAGAGGTGATAATAAAATCTGTACGATATTGCCAAGTGGATGTAATATTGTCGAACCTGACTGTATGAAGGTATCACTATAAGAGAATGTTATTGCTATTCCCCCAAATATTATAAAATATATAAGGGCAGCAATAGCAGAGTTTCCCCATTTACCTGTTAGCGATTCTATCGCTCTGTCTTTGTAACCAGAAATTTTGTCCATAGTATTTTTGTGATTTAGTTAATTAATCAATTACTATTGAGACCCAACCATGTTTGTCTTCTTCATCACCATATTGGATAGCACGAAGAGTATCATAGAGTTTCTTTGATATCTTACCAGGCTCTGCACCAAAGTCATAGCGCTTACCAGTATCAAGATCATCAATATAGCTAATTGGACTTATTACAGCAGCTGTACCACAAGCTCCAGCCTCTTCAAATGTTTCAAGTTCATCCTCAGGAATCTGACGACGTTCAACCTTCATTCCCAAGTCTTCTGCAAGTTGCATAAGACTCTTATTTGTGATACTAGGAAGAATAGAAGTACTCTTTGGAGTAACATAAGTATTATTCTTAATACCGAAGAAATTTGCTGCGCCACATTCATCCATATACTTCTTTTCCTTGGCATCAAGATAGAACTCACAAGCATATCCCTTTTCATGGGCAAGTGCATTTGCCTTAAGACTAGCTGCGTAGTTACCACCAACTTTATATATACCTGTACCAAGAGGAGCAGAGCGATCATAGTCACGAATGATAACATAAGGATTAGTTGAGAAGCCACCCTTGAAATAAGGTCCAACAGGAGTTACAAATATTGTGAACAAATATTCTGTTGAAGGATGTACACCAACTTGTGCACTAGTACCAATAAGCAATGGGCGAACATAAAGAGTAGCACCACTCTCATAAGTAGGAATAAATTCCTGGTTAAGTCTTACGACCTTTTTCACCATTTCCTCAAATAATTCTGTAGGAACTTCTGGCATAAGAATGCCACGGCAAGTACTCTGTAAACGAGCTGCATTTTCATCCATACGGAAGACTCTCACCTTACCGTCTTTTCCACGATAAGCTTTCAAGCCTTCAAACGCTTCCTGACCATAATGCAGGCAGGTTGAAGCCATATGCAATTTGATATACTCATCGGAGCAAACCTCTATTTCGCCCCATTTTCCGTTGCGATAATAGCAGCGAACATTGTAGTCTGTTGGCATGTAGCCAAAAGACAAGTTAGACCAATCCAGATCCTTCATAACATCTATATTTTAAATGTTCAACGTAATAACTTAGCGCAAAAGTACGAATAAAAATGAATATTTGCAACTATTAAGCGCAAAAATTAAAAATTCGTTATTTCTTATCCTTCTCTAAGATCTTATTGATTTCATCATCAGTTTTAGTAAGTTTATCCTTACAAAGTTTGATGAGCTTCTGAGCTTTCTTTAAATTTTCACTCATTGAATCGATATCCAGTTCATCGTTTTGCAACTTTTCGACGATATCCTCAAGCTGTCTCACAGCCTCTTCATATTTAAATTCTTCTTTAGCCATAAATTTATTCTATTATTGATTTTACAGTTCCATTTTCAAATCGTGTTTCAACTTCATCACCACGCTTTAAATCAGCAGCCTTTTTTACAACTTTGCCTTTAAACGTTGTAATGCTATACCCTCTTTTAAGCAATAAAACAGGATCAAGAGTCTCTAGTTTTTGCTGAATCAATTGGAGTTTATAACTTTCTTTTGTTAAACGATGCTGAACAACAGGAATCAAATCTTTCGAAATAATACTCATATTATAACTGCTTGTTGATACTTTCTGATTCATCCGATTCACTATATTCACAAACAATTTATCAAGCATCGAAATCTGTTGACTTTTAAAGATTGAAAATAGCATAGGTATCTTCTCAGCAAGTCTTTGAAGTCTGATATTCTCAACTTCCATTCGATGTAGTATCGTTGTGATAATCTCCTCTTGAGCATCAATAACACGGCTATAGACATCCGAAAGATGTTCAACCAAAAATGCAGCTGCTGCTGTAGGAGTTTTAACTCTGGTATTTGAGACCATATCAAGAACAGACTCATCACGTTCATGTCCTATTCCGGTTATAATCGGCAATGGGAAATTAGCAACATTTTCAGCTAATGCCAAGGTATCAAATCCACTCATATCGCTAGTTGCTCCACCTCCACGTATTATAACAACAACATCAAAGTCATCAACTTTTCCATATACATCATTAAGAGCCTCAATTACACTTTTCTCAACATTCTCTCCCTGCATGATAGCAGGAAACAGACGAGGATAAAACTTCAGACCATAATCATTATTCTCCAATTGATTGCAGAAATCACCATATCCGGCAGCATTAGCACTTGAAATAACAGCTATACGTTGTGCAAACATTGGAATCTGCAAATCTTTTTGTAAGTCGAATACACCGTCGACTTTCAATTTGTTTATTATTTCCAATCGCTTACGTGCCATGTCACCCATAGTAAATTCTGGGTTGATATCAGTAACTATCCAAGAAAAGCCATAAGCTTCGTGAAAATCCGGATAAACTTTTAGCATCACCTTCAAACCAGCATGAAGATATTGTCCAGCTATGCGTTCAAATTTGTCACGCACACCAACCCATTTACTCTTCCAACATTTTGCCGCAGCTTTAGCAACAGGAGCATTATTAAACAAATCTTTTTGGATAAGTTCCATATAACAATGGCCTCGCACTTCTCTCAACTCAGACAATTCAGCTTCAACCCAATATTCGTCTGTTAAAGAAACCGCAATAGTTTCTCTTACCAAATTGTTTAGTTCATATAATGACAGTGCTTTCATCGTTTTCCGCTGTTATAAGCTTTTTGAAAATCAGGAACTCCATATCCATAAACGTTATCAGGATGAGCGTTGTTACCACTATGAATAACAATATCAATAATTTCTTTTGCCGTTTTATCTGGTAAAGCCTGCCATAAACAAGCAACCATTCCTGATATTAACGGTGCAGAAAAAGATGTACCCATATCATCAACTATCGTTCCACGTCCTGAAATAACAACAGCAGGACTACCATAAGCCATCACGTCTGGTTTTATTCTTCCATCAGCAGTTGGTCCTACAGCACTGAAAGCAGCATTGTCTCCATGTGGAGTTATTGCTCCAACAGTAATTATATTTCTGGCATCAGCTGGGAAATTTAGTTTTTTCCATGTCCCCATACCATCATTTCCTACACTATTAACCAAAATCATGCCTTTATTAGCAAGCATAGAAGCTGTTCGAGAAATAAAAGTTGTCATGCCATCCATTTCATAATATTTATGATTAGTTGATGGATCATCAAAATCATGATAACCTAAAGACGAATTTACGATATCAGCTCCAACAGAATCTGCATATTCTACAGCTTCAGCCCAATAATCCTCTTCCGAAAGACTCTCTGTATGCGTATCTTCACATCTCAGAAGCATATAACTCGCATCAGGAGCTGTTCCAATATAAGTTCCCGGCAAATCAGTAGCCATCAGAGACAACACCATCGTTCCATGATCAGACTCAGCAAAAATATTTTTAGATTTAGGAACTACGAAATCATCAATACCTGCTATCTTAATTTGATGTAAAGCAGGAATTTTATCAACATTCATAAATCCCGCATCAAGAACCGCTATAATCTTACCTTTTCCTCTATATCCAACAGCATGCAACCTATCACCACCCAATGAAGTTATTTGATTCACAGCAACTCCATATCTACTGTC
>JAGPJJ010000156.1 GCA_018054505.1 Prevotella sp. | reverse complement strand
CATAGATATGTTTAACGAAGACAATACAGTGGAGCAAATGCTCATAGAAGCTGCAACCCAAAGTAGTTGGCAGTATGTAAAGTCACAGGATATACCTCGTAGTTCTGATTCTGTCCTTGTTGAATCATGGCTATTGGAAGCTCTTGTCAGGTTAAATCCAATAACACGTCAACAAGCGGAGCAAGTTATTTATAAACTCCGTGCTGCTATTACTTGTGGAGGTAATTATGATGAATTGGTGACTGCCAATGACCGTTTTCGTACATTGTTATTTAATGAAAACACAGAGCCTTTTGGAAAGGATGGTGAATATATACCTATCAGATTCTTTAGCGAAGATGCGGTCGAAGATTATTGTGTAGTGACCAATCAATGGGAGTTTCCACGTAGTTCTGTTGAAGGAGGTAAACGTTTGGATTTGGTTTATCTGATAAATGGAATTCCGGTTTGTGTTGGTGAAGTAAAATCTCCTGTTCGCCCTCAGATAACATGGGCTGACGGAGCCATTGATATGCTGCATTACGAAAAGAGCATTCCTGAAATGTTTGTTCCGAATATATTAACCTTTGCTACAGAAGGCAAAGAACTTCAATATGCCGGCATCTGTGCCCCTGTTGACAAATGGGGACCTTGGTTTAAAGATGAAAGTCGTCAGCATGGTACAATAGAGTCGGTTAAAAGTAACGTAATGGGGTTGGTTCAACCAAACCGACTGCTTGACATATATCGTTACTATAGTGTTTTTACAGGAACATCATCAGGCAAAAAAATAAAAATAGTTTGCCGTTATCAACAATATCTAGGTGGTGAAGCTATTGTTCAGCGTGTCTTAAATACATATCGAGAGAAACAAGGTCCGAAGAAAGGTCTTATTTGGCATTTCCAAGGTTCGGGAAAATCATGGTTGATGGTATTTGCTGCCCAAAAATTACGTTTGCAGAACGAATTACATGCTCCCACAGTTGTTATCGTTGATGACCGTATTGATTTGGAAGATCAGATAACGGGCGATTTTACTCGTGCTGATATTCCTAATATAGAATCTGCAAAGACAAAAGATGAGTTAGTTGCATTTTTCAAGCAGGATCAGCGCAAGATTCTGATAACGACAATTTTCAAGTTCGGAGATGTTGATAGTGTACTGAATGAAAGAGATAATATCATTTTATTGGTAGATGAAGCACACCGAACTCAGGAAAAGGATTTAGGACAAAAAATGCGCAATGCATTACCTAATGCATTTTTCTTTGGCCTTACCGGAACGCCTATCAATAAACGAGATAAGAATACTTTTCAATCTTTTGGAGCTGATGAGGATTTAGAGAAAGGTGGATATATTTCAAAATATACTTTCCAAAATTCTGTTGAAGATGGAGCTACGCTTGAATTGAATTTCCAAACAGTGCCGGTAGAGATGCATCTTAACGAAGCTCAATTACAAGAAGAGTTTGATGAACTGACCGATCAAATATCCGAGGACGAAAAGAACGAATTAGTAAAACGAACTTCTGTTGAAGCATTTTTTACAGCAGAGAAGCGAATTAACGATGTCGCACGTTATATTGTAAATCACTTCAAAGAGTATGTAGAGCCCACTGGAATGAAAGCTCAAGTCGTGGTATATAACCGAGACTGCTGTGTGAAATATAAGAAAGCGATTGATGCTCTTTTGGGTTCGGAAGATGCAACCACTATCGTTATGCATACGGCTGGCGATAAAGCTGATGAGTATAAGGCATACCGTCGTGATAGAGAACAAGAAAGAAAACTTCTTGACCAATTCCGTGATCCATTGTCACCGATTAAAATGGTGATTGTCACTTCAAAGCTGTTGACAGGTTTTGATGCTCCAATTTTGCAATGTATGTATCTTGATAAACCAATGAAGGATCATACGTTGTTACAAGCTATTTGCCGTACGAATAGAAAGTACAATGTTGATAAGAAATGTGGTCTGATTGTAGATTTCGTTGGTGTATTTGATAATGTAGCCAAAAGCCTTGCTTTTGATGAGGAGACGGTAAAAACGGTTGTAAAGAATATTGATGAGATAAAAGTGTTGATACCTCAATTTTTGCAAGAGTGTATTGACTTTTTCCCTGGTGTAGACCGGACAATCGGTGGTTGGGAAGGTTTGCAAGCTGCCCAGCAATGTTTACTTGATGAGTCTACAAAAACGAATTTTGCAAAACATTTTTCACGATTGGCTAAAGCTTGGGAAACAGTAAGCCCGGATGCAATGCTGGCTGCTTATCAGGCGGATTATACTTGGCTGGCTCAGGTATATCAAAGTGTACGTCCTGTTAGTACCGGAGGATCACTCATATGGACTTTATTGGGTGCTAAAACCATTGAAATCATTCATCGTAACATTGATACAATTGATATTGGGACTCCACTTGAGGATCTTGTGGTAGATGGAGATGTAATTGATATGGTGTTGGAGCAAGCCAAAGACAATCCTAAAAAGATATTGGAAGTGGAAAAAATGCTTCGTTTGAGGTTAGGAGAGCATCATGGAGACCCTAATTACAAGGCATTTGCTGAGAAGTTGGATGAACTGCGCCGTCATATGGAGGAAAATCTTATAACTAGTATTGATTTCCTCCGAGGATTGCTCACCCTTGCTAAAGAAGTGCTTGAGGAAGAAAAAAACTCAAATCAACCTCTTGACAAGAGGGAACAAGCTAAAGCTGCTCTTACGGAGTTGTTTGAATCAATTAGAACTGAGGATACTCCTATCATTGTAGAACGTGTAGTTGCTGATATAGATGAAAATGTGGTAGCTATTGTACGTAAGTTTAAAGATGCTTTTAAAAGCATTACAGCTCAGCGAGAGATAAAAAAGAAACTACGTTCTATTCTGTGGGTTAACTACCAGATTAAAGATCAAGAAGTTTTTGATAAGGCTTATCAGTATATTGAGATGTATTATTAATTGGTTGATAAAATAAATTTGTTATGGCTGTTGAATCACACGATAAGAAACTTGATGACCTTCTAAAAATGGTTGAAGAAGGTAAGGCTCAATTACCCGACTTTCAACGTAGTTGGGTTTGGGATGACACGAAGATATGTAAACTAATAGAAAGTATCACATCTGGCTTCCCAATGGGTGCAGCGATGTTTTTGGCTAATGGTGGTGAGCATATCCGTTTTAAGTATCGCACATTTGAAGGTGTGGATTCTATATCAGAAGTTACACCTGAGTGGCTTGTGCTCGATGGACAACAGCGACTCACAACCTTATATCAGGTCTTGAAAAGTAAGAAAGCAACTAATACTCGATTAGAGACCAATCGAGATACAATTATCAAACGCTATTATTATCTAGATATTCGTAAATGTCTAGACTCTACTGCGGACAGATTGGAAGCAATCATATCTGTATCAGAGAAGAAACAGCTTACAACAAATATTGGTCGTGATGTAACGCTGGACTTATCCACAAGAGAGAAAGAATTTGAGAACCTGATGTTTCCCTTGAATATTACGTTTTCTCATAATGATACGGAAGATTGGCATTATGATATGGAAGACTATTACAAAGGTGATAGAGAGTATAGAAATTTATTCCGTGATTTCTCACAGCAGATTCTTCGCCCAATTTTAGAGTATAACATACCTATAATTCAGCTTGATAAAGAAACCCCGAAAGAAGCTGTCTGCCAGATTTTTGAGAATGTAAACACTGGTGGTGTACCTCTTACGGTTTTCGAACTCGTCACAGCTACATTTGCTGCTGAAGGACATGAATTGAGAAAAGATTGGGAGACCATTCGTCATATTTTTGCTCAAAAAGTAAATGGCGAGCTATTGAAAGAAATCACTGGTGCTAATTTTTTGGCAGCAATGACTCTGTTGGTATCATATTATAAAAGAGTGGTTTCAGGTGATGATGAGCGTGTGGCTGTAACATGTAAGAAAAAAGACATTCTTAGGCTTGAATTGAAAGATTATTTGAAGTATCATGACGCTTTGATTAAAGGTTTCTGTGATGCAGCTGATTTCTTAGTACATCAGGGGATTTTCCGTTCCAGAGATCTTCCATATTCGTCACAACTTATTCCACTTGCTGCAATCTTTGCATACGACAACGAAAATAAAAAAATGTTGCATCTTGGAAGCAAACAGGAATTATTGTCTCGTTGGTATTGGTGTGGCGTAATGGGTGAACTATATGGGGGTGCCAATGAAGCTAGATTTGCAACTGATATAATGGGCGTATTCCGTTGGATGGAAGGTGGTGAAATGCCAGAGACTGTATATCGTTCCAATATACAACCAACTCGTTTATTGACCATGCAGACTAGGAATAGTGCAGCGTACAAAGGTGTTATGGCACTTATCTTACAAGATTCACCACTTGATTTTATGACAGGTCATCGTATGGATATAGCATCTTACATTGATGAAGATGCTGATATTCATCATATATTCCCTCAAACTTATTGCGAGAAAAATAACCTTCCACGTATAAAATGGAATTCTGTCATTAATAAGACTCCAATTTATGCATCTTCCAATCGTTC
>JAGPJJ010000155.1:3118-4538 GCA_018054505.1 Prevotella sp. | reverse complement strand
TTGTCTTGTATGATGTGTCGTAATTTTCAGAACTGGTATTACTGTCTGGCGAATTACCCTGAGGATTGTTTATGTATTTGTATCTATCAAGAATACTTGTTTCCTTACGGTCGTAATCACTTCCTCTGAAATAATGGTAGTCATCATTTGCCGGATCATTGTAAATAGAATCCCAAACGGCCGCGCTCACTTTGCCCTGTATAGCCGAAAGAAAGCTTTGGTATGATTGGAAACTTCGTTCCTCAGCATCATTTAGTCCATTGAATCCCACATCCTCCAATGCTCGTGCACCACTTGTTGTTGCAAAAGCATAGGTCACAGCATTCCTTGTAGGAATCTTTCCCCATTGCGTAGTGGTGTAACTAGCAGAACCATCAACGGGCATACCACTTTCATAGAATTTCTTTCCATCACGCAAGACGTCTTCAGAAACTTCACCCAAGTTTATATAAAAATCACCTCCATAATCAGAAGCATCTGCTTTTTGATTTGAATAAATAAAAGGATCAAGTAGCCAAAACTCCACATACTCAATATTAGCCTGTTCAAAATCGTTTGTATCCAATTTGCGCATCATTCCTCCCCAATGTCTTTCTGGACTGTTTAATGTTCCATTATAATTCAGATTGGGATTGAAGTTGTAAGGTCCACGCAAATTAGGATAATATGCCAAATTCAACACGTTGAGAGTAGACAACGTTCCATTATAATTGCTTATGTCTTTATTCGGATATAACTCTCTTGTTGGAATCTCACGTACATAATGATTTGACAACTGTTCCAAGTCACTCTTTATATGAGCAGGAGTTAATGAACTACTTCTACGCGTAAACAATGGATCAATGTAATACCACGCCATGAGTGATCGATTAAATCCACTTTCAAGAGTTGTCTTGTCGTTGTATTCAGGAAACATAGAGGGCACACTTGATATAATCCAAGAGGTTGGTGTAGACACATCTATCTTGTTTGTGGTATTTTCAAAATCATCAAGATAAGAAGCATTGTCTTGCGTCCCATGATTATTTCGTGCTATAAGCTGGGCAAATTCTCCTGTAAAGGATATTTGTGACGGCTGCGTGAGATGAAGAAAAGGCAACTTATCAAGCATGTCTGTAAGCCACTGACTTTCTTTCTTCCAATTCACATTTAGTCCCCATAAAGTATTGTTTAGTGGTTCAGATCCCATAGTGACCTTATTGGTCAAAGACTGTTCTGAAAGATGCTGCAACGTACCACTTAATTGAAACTCATGAGAAAAATCGTATTCCCAATTCATTCCAAGCATTGTCTTGCGCTGCATGCCATAATCATTATTGCTCTCTAGTGACACATTTACAGCTGTACCTGCATCAATAATACTTTGGTTTAATATTGTCACCTCACCTGCACTGTAGTCTACGCTGTAGTCTGTTCCCTC
>JAGPJJ010000155.1:0-3018 GCA_018054505.1 Prevotella sp. | reverse complement strand
CCCTGAGAAGGACTGTTACTTGTATTCTTCAGCGATTTCACAAACAAAGCCTCATTGACGTCTGTACGGTCACCAGCAAACTCACCTACCTGATAAGTCACTCCGCCATACGTATATTCATATGCCACAGCCACTACCTGATCTGTATTTATTCCTGTATTCAGGCTCACATATCCCAAAGCCGAGTTGACAGAATATTCTGATGAACTCAGAAGTCGCGCATTCTCAAGTTTTTCGTAATCTGTACCACCTATAAGTCCTCCTGCATCAAGCACTGTTGATGTCTGGTCAATATCTCTTGCAGATGCCAAAGAACTTACCATTGTAGAGTACTCTGTATTAGCATCATTTGCAGGGACATTCTTTCCCGTAATACTCCATAATGATTTATTTGAAACACTTATATTCTCACCAAGATCCGTCAAAGCAACTATATTTCGAGTGTTGCTTGTTGCTCCAGTCTTATTTGTAACCCAAATTTCAACACGGTTGATATTTACACCTGTTGTAAGATTAGGAAGTGTTTTCATTCCAGCAGCATACTTTTTACGAAAGTACTGCGAAAGAAAGAAGTGACGATTTTCCTCATAGTTTGATACATCTATGTCGAAAGGAGTAAGCTGAACCCCACCCTTACTAGATACACTTTTTGAGGAACTCTTCTTCTGAGATGCCACAAGTTGCATCTTTAGTTTACCAAACTGCAAATCTGTTCTTACTCCAAATAATGACGTGGCCCCACTTACAAGTGAAGAATTTGAAGGAAAAGACACATTGCCAGCCTCTACAAGTTTAACAATCTCATCTTCTTTTCCTTCATATTTAAGTTTCAAATTTTGAGCGTCATAATTGAAAGTCGCATCAGTGTTATAGTTCAGATTCATGTTCACCTTGTCTCCAACCTTTCCATTAACATTCAAGTTAATTTTCTCGTCAAAGTTCATTGTTGTGGTGTTCCTTCTGTTTATGGTAAGAGCAGGATTATCAACTTTCTTTTTTGTTGCTCCGAATTTTAGTTCGGCTGTTCCCTGTGTCTTAATTCTCACTCCACCTGGACCAAATATCTTTTCTGCTGGTCCCAAGTCAAAGTGCATATCACTGAAATCAAACTTATCTTTGCCTTTGGTCTCATAAATCTCATCATTTTTCTTTCTAAAGAAGGCATGCATCTGTTGTTTTTCGCTCCAACCATTATACTCATTTCTAGACATCATAATAGGCGCATTTATATAAGTACCGCCCATTTTTTTACCAAAGACATATTCATCAAGCGTATCATTATACTGTATGCTCTGTCTGATATTAAATGGCGTTTTCAAATCAAGGCTACTGCTATCAAGGTCATGCCATGTTATTGGCAGAGTACGTTGCACTCTCCATAAAGCTTTTCTATTTGTCTTAACAGAGTCTTCATCAACGCCTGTCAATCTATTTTTTTTTATGTCTATAGTATCATTTTGCTTCTTTGTTTCATTCTGAATATAAGGCATGGCTAGAGAATAGCTTACACCAAAAAGCGCAAGCACCCCTATAATCATACAAAAAAATACATGCCTTATTTTCATTAATAAAGAATATCAGCTACACTGAAAAAATAGCAAAACTGCCTATTTTATTCTCTTTAATCCTTCCTTTACTACGTCTTCCACAGCCCAGTCAGGATGTTCTGTCATGATACCAACAACAACTTTAGCCGAAGGTGCAGGCGAGAATCCAAGCATCGTTAATGCGGCAACAGCCTCATCCTTTATGCTATTATTAACATTCATACCTCCAGCAGTTCTGCTCACATGCAATTCATCAGCAATTCCGCTTGCCACAATTTTGTCTCTCAAGTCAATAATAATACGTTGTGCAGTTTTCAGTCCAATGCCCTTCACTGTCTTTATCATCTTATCATCACCATTTGCAATGGCATTACAAAGTTCGGCTGGGCTCATTGATGAAAGCATCATTCTTGCTGTATTAGCACCAACTCCAGATACAGTGATAAGAAGCCTGTACAACGATCTTTCTTGCTTATTGACAAATCCGAAAAGAGTAAAGTTATCGTCACGTCCTCCTGTGACAAGAGATTCATGCACATACAATTTTACAGCTTTTTTGCCCTGAATGGCACTATAGGTTGTAAGTGATATATTTAGAGCATAACCTACTCCCGCAGCCTCAACAACAGCCAATGCTGGAGTAAGTTCTGCCAACTCGCCTTTTATATATTCTATCATATTATTATCTATTTATGTTTTTTATATTATAAATAACGCACACGCGCATGATATTATTGTATATTCAGCGAATAAGAGTGGCTTACGTTGAGATATAATTTATTAATACTACAAGGCTAAATATAATTATAGAAAAAGACATAAAATCATTACAATCTGCAACTTTTTGTAGAAATTAAGATAAAATAAGCATCACAAAAGCACGTTTCTCAGAAGAAAAATGTAATTTTGCGAATAGGTTAAATTTTAAGTAAAACTAAACAATAACAAAGAATATGAAGAAGATTAGAGCAGCCGTAGTTGGTTACGGCAACATTGGCCACTTCACAGTAGAGGCACTCGAAGCAGCTCCTGATTTTGAAATTGCAGGTATCGTACGTCGTAACGCTAATCAGGCTAAACCAATTGAACTTACAAATTACGAAGTTGTAGACGACATCACTAAATTAAATGACGTTGATGTTGCTATTCTTGCAACCCCAACACGCAGCTGTCCTGAATATGCTGAAAAGATAACAGCTCTAGGAATCAACACCGTTGATAGCTTTGACATCCACACAAGTATACTTGACTACCGTACAAAGCAGATGGAGAATAACAAGAAGACCAACACTGTGAGTGTTATCTCTGCAGGTTGGGATCCAGGATCTGACTCTATCGTACGTGTACTTATGGAGAGTCTTGCACCAAAGGGACTCAGTTATACCAACTTTGGTCCAGGTATGTCTATGGGACACTCCGTATGTGTACGCAGTAAAGAAGGCGTTAAAAATGCTCTTTCGGTTACAATTCA
>JAGPJJ010000027.1 GCA_018054505.1 Prevotella sp. | reverse complement strand
TAAAGAAGAAAATATGGTATATCCCAAGTAGAATATATAATGGCAAGTTGGCAACAAGACCAACTTGCTATTTTTTTAATCCTTATAATTTTCAACTTTACTCATTTCGTCATTAGCTTTCGACGAAACGGTTTCACTTACTGAGAATAGCTTTCCACTATATTTTGTTGTGCCACACGCTGCAACATAAACATCATCAAACAGACTTTCATAAACTACATTTCCAGACTTGTCAATACAAGACACCGTTATATTCAAACAACTGTTATCAGATTGAGGAAATGTATATAATTCATAAACTGAAGAATCAGCATGAGCCTCAACCTTAACATCTCGCAATTCAGTTTGTCTGGAATTTACACATCCTAAACCGCTAGCACCATCCAGAGTGCTGCTACCTCCAGTATAATAAAACTTTATCTGCTTGACATCGTCAGGAACTTTATCCTCTACTGTAAACAATATTTTTGCTGCACATCTTTTAAGAGTCATCTGATAATCAGAGTTTGCTTTCACCAAGATGTCGTCACTATGATAAAATGTATCTGTTACCTTACCATTAAAAGTTATTCTATTCAATTTGGTCGTAGACGCATTTGTGTTGCCATTATGGGCTAAAGCCACCACCTTATAGTTTCCTTCAGGCAATGAAACTTTTATCAAGCCGAAGTCTTTATCATTATCAGAACTTTGAGCAACAGACTTCACCCTGACACCAATACTGTCATAGACAGCAAAGTTAATCTTATTACAAACGTTAGAAACATCAGCGAGACCACGAGTATCGATATTCCTAACATTGAAGTTGAGTTCAAAACCATCATGACTATCTACGCCCGGTTTGTCAAAACTTACTCGCTCGCAAGACGTCTGTGCAAAAATTAGAATTAATATTATTAAAGTATTTAGTAATTTATTCATTATCTATTTCACATATCAAACTTATATCCAACTGTCAGCGCAAAGAAATTGCTTTTGGAATCGTTGATCTTATTGTTTTTTGTAACACCTATATTATATCTTGCATCTACGACGACATTCATATATTCATAAGATACTCCTAAAGGTATCGATACATCCACACTTTTATAATAGTCGTTCGTATTTTTATGATACTTAACCATTGTACCATAATAATGTTCTCCTGTACGGTCATTGATAGTGAAAGGTGTCATTTTATATTTTTCATTGGTATCAATGGCAAAGCCCATCTGTACACCAGCTTTCACTGCAATACCATCAGCTATATAATAGTTGAATGTAAGTGGAACATTCAACACATTCAAGTTAACCGTATGATTAGAATATCCTTCATAGTCAACTTTTGACGAAGCAGCCAATCCACTTTCATCAAGATATCGACAACCTTCCATTGTATATAATGCGGCGAGAGATATGCTAAAAGGTGATGTCAACTGATACTCTCCCTCAATGCCACCGGTAAAACCAGCTTTGTATTTTGGCGAACAAGCAGTTTTTCCACCAATAAGGAAATCATTGTCGGTCATATTAGACAGACACACACCAATCTTAGGAATGATTGAAAATGTTCCAACACGGCTCTGTGCACTACATAAAACTGTTGTTACACAAAGAGATAATAAAAAGAAAAAGCGCTTCATAATAAAAAGTATTTTATTATGAAACGCCTTGATATTGAATTTATTGCATTTAATCTACTGCATTGTAGCCTTTTGTACTATTATGAGCCAACAAATCCTTAAGATCCTGCTCCTTAAATCCACGCTCTTCCTGTTCTTTATGAAGAAGTTCTGCCTCTTCTTTTTCAGCTTCAGAATGCTTGAATGTTATTGTACGGCTTTTCAACTCAGCAATTCCCCATCCAACGAGGGCAACTACTATAAGTGCTATAAAAATGTATAATCCAGTCATAATATAGATCTATTTAATATTAAATCTTATTTGAACGCTTGCGCTCCTGGTGGTCAAGGATAATCTTACGAATACGCATATTCTTAGGAGTAACCTCAACATATTCATCTTCCTTGATATATTCCAGACATTCCTCAAGACTCATAACAGTCTTAGGAATTACACGAGCCTTATCATCACTACCACTGGCACGTACGTTGGTAAGCTGCTTTGCCTTAGTTACATTAATAACAAGGTCATTATCATGAACATGCTCACCTACAACCTGACCATAATAAACTTCTTCTCCTGCGTCAATAAAGAACTTACCACGATCCTGAAGCTTATCGATTGAGTAAGCATAGGCTGTACCAGTTTCCATGGCAATCATTGAACCGTTTATACGACGAGTAATTTCACCCTTATATGGCTGATACTCCTTATATATATGTGCCATGATAGCCTCACCCTGACTTGCAGTAAGAACATTTGTACGAAGACCGATAATACCACGTGAAGGAATATCAAATGTAATATTTACACGATCACCTTCTGTGTCCATACCTGTCAATTCACCCTTACGACGAGTAACCATATCCACCATCTTACTAGAATAGTCTTGTGGTACATTGATAGTTAATTCCTCAATAGGCTCACACTTAACACCATCTATTTCCTTGAAAATTACCTGTGGCTGGCCAACCTGAAGTTCATAACCTTCACGACGCATAGTCTCTACAAGAACACTAAGGTGAAGTACACCACGACCACTGACAATCCACTTATCTGTAGAATCTTCAAAAGGACGTACGCGCAAAGCGAGGTTCTTCTCAAGCTCTTTCTGCAAACGGTCATTGATATGGCGGCTAGTACAGAATTTGCCTTCTTTACCGAAGAATGGAGAATCATTGATAGTGAAAAGCATACTCATTGTAGGCTCATCAACTGCAATAGGTGGCAATGCCTCTGGATTTTCGTAATCAGCAATAGTATCGCCAATCTCAAAACGCTCCAAACCTACAACAGCACAGATATCACCACTTTCTACAACATCAGTAGGCTTGTGACCCATACCTTCGAAAGTACGCAATTCCTTAATCTTAGTCTTCTCTTTTGTTCCGTCACGGTGACAAATAGTAATATTCATACCATTCTTCAATTCACCACGGTGAACACGACCGACAGCGATACGACCTGTATAGCTAGAATAGTCAAGAGAAGTAATCAACATCTGAGGAGTACCCTCTAGGTGCTTTGGACCAGGGATGATTTCTATGATCTTATCAAGTAGATATTCTATATTATCTGTTGGCTTTTTCCAATCTTCTGCCATCCAACCGTTCTTTGCAGAACCATAAACAACTTTGAAATCAAGCTGTTCTTCAGTGGCATTCAAATCACACATAAGGTCGAAAACCATTTCGTAAACTTCCTCAGGGCGGCAGTTTGGCTTATCAACTTTATTCACAACAACGATTGGCTTCAATCCGAGTTGCAAAGCTTTCTGCAAAACGAAACGAGTCTGAGGCATTGGACCTTCAAAAGCGTCAACTAGCAAAAGGCAACCATCTGCCATATTCAACACACGTTCAACCTCTCCACCGAAGTCAGAGTGTCCCGGAGTATCAAGAATATTGATTTTTACGCCTTTCCAGTTTATTGATACATTCTTTGAAAGAATGGTTATACCTCGCTCACGCTCCAAATCATTGGAGTCTAGAACTTCGCCACTGTTATCCTGTCCGTCACGGAAGAGTTTTCCAGCGAGCATCATTTTGTCGACCAATGTTGTTTTTCCGTGATCGACGTGTGCAATTACTGCAATGTTTCTAATGTCTTGCATTTCTTTACCTTAAATATGCTAAATTACAATTTCGGTGCAAAATTACAAAAAATAACTGAAGTATTGTTCATTATTGATTACTAATGGGTTATATAGGCACGTTAAAAAACGTTATATCAAGAAAAACTCTCTAATCATAACACTTTACTTCTAACTTTTATTGCTAACTTTGCAGCGCATTTTCGGAAAATCCGATGCATTCGAGAGCGTGACTGTTGTGATTAAGGCAGTTTTACACCCGAAGGATGTAATGATGCAACTTAATTTAATCAATTTCAAAGCTATGTATTTAGACAAAGCAAAGAAGGAAGAAATCTTCAACCAGTATGGTAAGTCTGCTACTGACACAGGTTCTGCAGAGAGCCAGATCGCGCTTTTCACATTCCGTATCAAGCACCTTACAGAGCATGTAAAGGCTAACCACAAGGACAAAGTAACAACTCGTTCACTGACTCAGCTTGTAGGTAAGCGCCGTGCATTACTTGATTACCTTTACGCTCGCGACATCAATCGCTACCGTGCAATTATCAAGGAGCTTGGTCTTCGTAAGTAATCTGGTTATTGGATTAAGAATAAAAAAATCCCGCATCTCTATTGAGCTGCGGGATTTTTTTATCCTGATGGTTTTGATACTTCAGAACAAAACCTGTTATTATTTCTTTTTCAATATTTCATTGAGCGGATTCATCACGAATTCTCTTTCGTTCATCAGAGGATGAGGGATTTTTAAATCTGGCTCATCCACCGTCAAATCATCATAGAGCAATATATCTATATCGATGATGCGATCTTGATATTCATGATTTTCCGACTTCCCCACTCGTCCCATGCGCTTTTCTATCTCTTGAGTTGCCTCCAGTAATTGTCTTGGAGCAAGAGGTGTTTCCACGCATACACACATATTTATAAAGAGATTTGGACTCTCAAAACCCCACGGTTCTGTTTCATAAAGAGCAGACTGGCGCGTCACCGTACCGATTAAGCTTTCCATATATTGAACCGCTTCACGCATATTACGCTTACGATTTCCTATATTTGAGCCCAAACCAAGGTAAACCTTATGTAAAGCCAATGTTTCTAACAATTATCAATCGTTGAGTATCAGCAAAGAATCACCATAGCAGCCAAACATATAACCGTTAGCAGCAGCCTTCTTGTAGCATTCCATAACAATGTCGTAACCACCAAAAGCAGCCGTAGACATAAGTAATGTAGAATATGGGTGATAGAAGTTGGCAACCATACAGTCTGCCAATCCAAAATCAAATGGAGGGAAGATGAACCTATTTGTCCATCCTGAATATTCCTTCAACATACCATCTGTACCGACAGCAGTTTCAGTTGCCTTAACAACGCTAGTACCAATTGCAAGAACATGATGTCCGCTTTGCTTTGTTTTGTTAACTAGTTCACAAGCTTCAGCAGTAATAACCATCTGCTCTGAATCCATCTTGTGCTTTGTTAGATCTTCAACTTCGATAGGATTGAAATTACCTAGTCCGCAATGTAATGTGATGTAAGCATCGTTGATACCTCGTATCTCCATACGTTTCATCAATTCACGACTAAAGTGCAATCCTGTAGCAGGAGCTGTTACTGCGCCTTCATTCTTAGCATACACAGTCTGGAAATCTTCAAGATCCTCAGGTGTAGCATGATGACTTTCGCGGTTGTCAATGATATAACGTGGCAATGGAGCCTCACCTAGTGAGAACAAATCATTTCTGAACTCATCATGATCACAATCATAAAGGAAACGAAGAGTACGGCCACGGCTTGTTGTGTTATCAATAACCTCAGCCACCATTGTGCTTGTTTCATCAAAGAAGAGTTTGTTTCCAATGCGAATCTTGCGGGCTGGCTCTACTAGAACATCCCAAAGACGCATTTCCTCGTTGAGTTCACGCAATAGGAACACTTCAATCTTAGCATCAGTCTTTTCCTTTGTGCCATAAAGACGTGCAGGAAAAACCTTTGTATCATTGAAAACGAAAGTATCACCTTCGTCGAAATAATCAAGTATATTGCGGAAATCCAGATATTCACCTTCAATTGGATTACCATTGGCATCCTTCTTGAACATTTCTATCTCACCAGACTTCTTGTGAAGTACCATCAAACGGCTTTCATCACGACGAGTCACTTTAAAAGTTTCCTTGGTACCATCGTCATTGGTGAATTCACGAGTGAAATTGTGGGGATACAGGGCTACCTGTTCCTTATCCAGATTAAATTTGAACTGTGATAACTTCATATTTATTTTTCAGTTTGTACTAACCATTCTTCTATGTGCTCATAATCAACACATTTATCTATTGTAAAATCGCCTACTCGTGTGCGTCTTAATGCTGTGAGATATGCTCCGCTCTCAAGCGCACGTCCTAGGTCACGTGCCAAAGCACGTATATAAGTTCCTTTTCCACATACAACGCGAATACTGAGTAACATCTTTTCTGCATCAAAGTCTGTTATCTCAATCTCATCAACGTGTACATTTTTAATTTTCAGTGTCACCTCTTCACCTGCACGACGCAAGTCACAAGCTCGATCTCCTTTCACCTTTACGGCACTATAAGTAGGCGGAACCTGCTCTATATCACCAATAAACTGCTGCAATTTACTTTCTATCAGTTCGCGAGTAATATGTTCTGTTGGGAACTTTTCATTCTCTTCATGTTCCATATCATAACTCACTGTTGTTGCACCTAACTGCAAAGTCGCAATATATTCTTTTGTATGACCTTGAAATTCCTCTATTCGCTTTGTTGCCTTACCGGTACACAATATCAGCACACCAGTTGCCAAAGGATCAAGTGTTCCAGCATGGCCGATTTTAACTTTATATCCAAGTTCATGTGAGAGAATATAGCGCACGTGTGCCAATGCTCCAAAACTTGATATTCGGTAGGGTTTGTCTATTGCAAACACCTCACCAGCCTTAAAATCTTTATCCATTAGCCAGCCATTACTAGTGAATGTCCTGTAAGAAGCATTGCTAAGATTATCAATCCAACAATGATACGATACCAACCGAAAGCCTTAAAACCATATTTGGTAAGGAAACTTACAAACCATTTCATTGCAAACAATGCAACGATAAAAGCTATAACGCATCCTACGATCAGTAGCATGATATTATTTGATGTGGCCCAGGTGGTACCTTCGCCAAACATATCAATCAAATCCAGCAGTGTTGCTCCAGCCATCGTTGGCACAGCAAGGAAGAATGAAAATTCAGCTGCATTTTTTCTTGTTAGTTTCTGTTGCATTCCACCAACGATAGTCGACATACTGCGACTCATTCCAGGAATAACAGAAAGGCATTGAAACAGACCAATAAAGAAAGCACGCTTACAAGTTACCTTATTATTGTCTTTGCCTTTATTAAACAGTCTGTCACAAAACAGCATAAAGATACCTCCTACAACAAGCGTAACAGCAACTACTTCTACACTATCAAGCAATCTGTCAAGTAATCCTGATTTTTTTGCAGCCATACCTACAACTACAGCTGGTAAAACTCCAACGATAAGAAGACCATAGAATTTCATTTTGCTGATAAATTCCTCATAGTTCCTCATCTGGAAAAATTTCTTCCAATATAGGCACACTACAGAAAGAATAGCTCCAAACTGTATAATGAAAGTAAATGCATGAACAAAAGGATTACCCTGTTGAACACCTAGTAAATTCTGAGTTATAATCATGTGTCCGGTTGATGATACCGGTAGGAATTCAGTCAAGCCTTCAACAATGGCGATGATGATTGTTTGTATTAAATCCATTATTCAGCAGCGTTATTGTCGTCTTTTGGTTTACGGATAACAGCGTAGATGATAGATATGAAACCTACGAAACACACAACTGGAGCAACCTTTATGCGCATTGCACTGAAGATTGCTGGATTAAATGTATTCTCAGTTGAGCCTGCACCTCCCATAAGAATAAATCCGAGGATGACAACAGCCACACCGACAGCCAACAATATAAAGTTGGTTTTGTCGAAAGCAAAATTCTTCTTATCCATTATTTTTTAATATTTTTATTTCTTTAGTTTATTAAATCTTATAAAGGTCTCCAGCCTTCATCTTCAAGAACTTGTTGACAGAAAGACTTGAGCATATTGCCGTAATAATAATACCAAACAGGAACACTGATATGGCAGTAATAGCAACAACTTCCCAGGTAACGACTGTCAATATTCCAGGTTCATAGCTGTATAAAGCATACAAGCATGTTCCCAAAACAGCGATGGCAACAAGAGCAGCTATCAGACCAACGACAACAGCACGCATCACAAAAGGATAGCGTATAAAATTCCATGACGCTCCAACGAGTTTCATCGTATGAATTGAGAATCGGCGTGCATAGATTCCTAAACGAACCGTGTTGTTAATCAAAGAGAATGATACAAAGGTAAGCAATATTGCTAGCACAAGAAGCACAAGACTAATCTTTTGCAGATTATCATTCACGCTATTCACCAATGCCTGCTGATATGTTATATTACCAACTTTAGGATATCTCTTTAGTTCTTTTGTAATCCATTTCAAAGAATCAGTATTGGCATAATCACCTTTTAGCTGAAGTTCTATTGAAGCAAGGAACGGGTTAGCACCAATAAATTCAGAAGGGTCTGTTCCCATAGCCGCTGTCTGTTCTTTCAGAGCTGCTTCCTTACTAATGTATGTAATTTTGTTTATATACGGACTATGCTTAATCTTATTACACAACTGCTGAGCCTCTGGATTTGTGATATCATCCTGAAGCATCATTGTTACAACAAGGTTCTCCTTAACATAAGTAGATAAATTTCTGGCTGTAAGCACAGAAAATACTACCATACCCAATAAGACAAGCACCATTGCAGTGCTTATGCATAAAGTTATAACCTGCAATCCGTGACGATTGCGGGATGTTTTACGTTTCTTTCCCATTTAATAAAAGAGTGTATTACACCAAATATCTTGCAAAGATAGTGCAAAAAGTAATGATTACGCAATTGTTTAACAGCAATTAACTCTTAATGAAATTAAGTTTTACCTATTACTTCCAAGGGTAAATCAGTCTATCTGTATCATATCCACGGCGTGAAGCTTCTGATAGAACCAACATCAATTCTTCTTCAGGCAATATTGGTGTACGCGAAAGTATCCATAGGTATTTTGAAGAGCTTCCGCCAACCAATGCCCATTTATAGTTTTCATCTAAGGCCAGCACTCTATAATCGGAATAAAATATCCAAAAGAATGAAACTCTTAAGAGGCCAGAGATTAAAGTTGCCTTTGCTTTTCCTACGGCTCTCTTCAGCCTACCTGTTTTTATATCAACACCAGAATTTACTACTTTGATCGTACCATCAGAATTCAGCGAATATTCTGCAACTGCATTACTAATGCCACGCTCAAAGCGATTGTCAATACGAGCAATCTCATACCACTTGCCTAGATATTTATCTAGCGCAAGATTTTGAATTGTAGTTAGATCTGGTTTCATAAGCTGAATGTTTACTTTTAAGTAAAATAGTTATCACATATTGTGTTTCAATATGAAGCAGTACAAGGTATTCCGGCGGCAATAACTCTATCGCGAATAGCATCTAACTCTTCAGGAGTTGCCTTTTCGAGTTTTTGATCTGGAGTTTCACGATCTATGGTATATATCATCACCTCCTGTGGCTGAATACTTAATACTGCCTCAAGCCAAGGTTTCACATATTTATTACCAGTGTTGTCAACATCAATTCCATCAACAGTTTTGCCCTTCAAAAACATAGACTGTATAATTACATGCCCGTTGAAAAGTTTCAGATTATCAATAATTTTATTGATATCATAAGATGGTTGTGTTGGACGGTCTACCTGTTGTATGTACTCAGGATCTACTGTATCGATTTTAAGAATATTGTTATCAACCAGCATTAATGCCTTTCTTACATTTTCTTTATTTGTAAATGTACTATTGCTCAACACACTGATCTTTGCATCAGGGCAATATTGATTTCTAAGTTCTACTGTATCAAGTATAATCTCGTAAAAATCTGGATGAGCTGTTGGTTCTCCATTACCTGCAAACGTTAGCACATCAGGGTGAACATTTTGTTCGTGCATTTCCTTCAACTTTTTTTCTAATGCCAAAGCCACATCATTCCTTGTTGGGCGTTTCTGTTTAGGAATACGTTGACTATTAAATCCACATTCACAGTAAATACAGTCAAATGTGCATACCTTGCCATCTGCTGGCATAAGGTTTATTCCTAATGAAATACCAAGTCGGCGACTATGAATTGGACCGAATATTGGTGAAGGATAAATTACAGTACTCATATTATATTTATTTTATCAGGACATTGCCTAGATATAGACTTATGCCTTTTCTTGGAATTGCAAATATATAAAAACAATATTACTCAAACAAATATTTTATTGAAGTTTAAATTTATCAAAACAAATAAAGCAGATTATGATAACAGACAAGGGTATGCATGAAATAAAAAAAACAAATACCCGACAGGAAGTGGAGAGAATACTCCCTGCCGAAATATTTGTCACCCAGTTTCATGCAGGCTGCACTGCATATTTTGGAATATTGTTGTTTATTAAATTCGTTCTATTGTCATTTTAGTCAACACCTTACATCGTGAATGCAAAGATATATAACTTGTATTTGTTTATATAGACGCAGAATCTTCAGAAAAGTTGCAGTAATGCTTTTATATTTCTATTTTTTTTGATAAAATTCAATATCATATTTTTAATATACACGTTTTATGAATACGACAAGCACAGCTGTTTACTTAAAGATATTAAGATTATCTTTGCTATATATATTATGTACGCGCTCATGCGCGCGCACCAGTCGTTTTTGAAAATTCCAAGCGTCTTAGTGTCTAATCATTGATATTCAACAAATTAGAATATCTTTTTGCAAAAACGAACCGTCGTAAAACGGTCATAAATCAAATTGCAATTCTAAATGCGTTATTTTTCATGATTATCGATTTTTCTTATAAAAAATGCACTTTTTTTGAGGTATAAAATCACCTCTAAAAAAGTGAGTTTTTGCGTTTCTATATAGAAACGCATGATTTTTCGTCACTTCCACGACATTTCATTTTTCACAAAAGACACGCTAACACTCTGATATACAGCCAATAGACATTACGACACTTTCTTTTTAAAAAACTCTATGTAGGGAATTACCTATCACAGGTCTACACATTATTTAAAAAATACCATCACGTTTTCAGTCCCTCAAAATGGATTTCATGACAACGCTTTTGCGTTTCTATATAGAAACGTTTCCATTCTTACGATGAAACGTTTTTGTTTCTACGACATAAAGTTTACGTTTGATCGATATAAAGTTTCCGTTTCTATATAGAAACGCTTTCTGAAAAAGATTTTTTGAAAAGGCTTACTGATACCTAAGTGATAATAGCTACCAATAAGCCTTATAGTAAATAAGGCAAGTAAATTATAATTTAAAGCCTTGAATTATTCAGTTCTGTTATCCTTTGCTTTTCTAGCAAATTCAAATAACGCTAAAGGTAAATGACAATATCCATTAGGATTTTTATCCAAATAATCCTGATGATACTCTTCAGCTGTATAGAAATTCTGTAGGGCTTTTACTTCTACAGCAATTGGTTCAGCTAATTCTTTTTGCTGTTGGTCAAAGACCTTTTCTATAACAGGAAGCTGATCTTCAGATGTATAGTAAACACCCGTACGGTATTGGGTACCACAGTCACCACCTTGTTTGTTTACACTTACAGGATCAATGGCTTTAAAATACATATTAAGTAAGAACTCCAGACTGATTTTAGTCTCATCATACTTAATGTAAACTGTTTCTGCAAAGCCGGTCGTATCAGTGCATACTTCTTTATAAGTAGGATTTTCGGTATGACCATTTGCAAATCCTACTTTAGTCTCTAATACTCCGTCTATTTGTTTGAAGAAATGTTCTGTTCCCCAGAAACATCCTCCGGCTAGATATATTTCTTTCATAATGTGCAAAGATAATAATTAGTTTGTAAAACATATAAGATTTTGACTATTTTCCCAACAAATGAGGATTGGGCTATAATCATAAAGACAATTACTTATGCGTTTGTGAAAACAAACAGCCTAGAAACTCTATTTACAACTGACTCCAACAGAAAGCCAAAGCTGTATTTTTAATGGTATGCTAAGCAATATCTATCCGTATTCTAGCAAAATCGTGAAAACCGTATTCAGAATCAAAATAAACATTTGTTTCATTGAATACCGTTTTCACGACTTCTAAAGATTTATATAAATCAACACTCTATGTCATACGCACAAGCGTTATTTATTTTACGTTTCCTACCTCAATAAGGTATTCAGCAATTTGAACAGCATTCAGTGCAGCACCCTTACGAATCTGATCACCTGTTAGCCATAATGTATTGCCGTTATCATCAGCAAGATCCTTGCGAACACGACCTACATAAACATCATCCTTTCCTGCACTCTCAAGTGGCATTGGATAAACATAGTTCTGAGGATCATCAACAAGCGTTACGCCTGGAGCAGCCTCAAGTGCCTTGCGAATTTCATCTACAGTTAGAGGTTTCTCTGTCTCAAACCATACACTTTCAGAATGAGAACGAAGAGAACTAACACGTACGCAAGTTGCACTGGTGCGAACATCACTGTGCATAATTTTGCGAGTCTCGTTATACATCTTCATTTCTTCTTTTGTATAGTCATTCTCGGTCATCTTATCTATCTGTGGAATCACGTTATAAGCCAACTGATGTGGGAACTTATTGATGGTTTTAACTTCACCTTCTTCAACCAATTCCTTATACTGCTGCTGAAGTTCTGCCATGGCAACTGCACCTGCACCACTAGCACTCTGATAACTAGAAATATGAATCTTCTTAATATGACTCATATCCTCGATTGGCTTCAACACAACAACCATCATGATTGTTGTACAGTTAGGATTTGCAATAATATTGCGTGGTCTGTCAAGAGCATCCTTAGCATTCACCTCAGGTACAACCAAAGGGACATCGTTTTCCATACGGAAAGCACTAGAGTTATCAATCATCACTGCGCCATACTTTGTTATGGTCTCAGCAAACTCTTCAGAAGTTCCACCACCAGCAGAAGTAAATGCGATATCAACATCTTTGAAATCATCATTATGCTGCAAGAGTTTAACCTCGTAGTCTTTTCCCTTAAAATTATATTTACAACCAGCGCTGCGTTTAGAGCCAAATAAAACTAATTCATCCATTGGGAAATTCCTTTCAGCAAGAATGCGTAGGAATTCCTGTCCTACGGCTCCACTTGCGCCGACAATTGCTACTTTCATAATGATATCTTTTAAAATTAATTTAATTTCAGATGCAAAAATACAACTTTTCATATTAATATCATTCAAAAGTGATATTTTTTTTGCACCTTTGCATTATCATTTATAAATCGTGCAGCTTTTATGCAAAATATATCGCAATATCTCCCGATAACAGATCCTACGTGGATATTCTTTATTGTCCTATGTATCATACTGTTTGCTCCTATTTTGATGGGCAAATTGCGCATACCACATATCATCGGAATGGTATTGGCTGGAGTTATTGTAGGCCCACACGGTTTTAACATTCTGTCTTACGACAGTTCTTTTGAATTATTCGGTAAAGTAGGCCTCTACTACATCATGTTTCTTGCCGGACTGGAGATGAACATGGCGGACTTCAGAAAGAACAGGATAAGGACCTCTACACATGGTCTTCTTGCTTTCGCTATCCCTATGATAATTGGTTTTGCAGTCAATGCATCACTACTAAAATACGGAGCTCTTACATCAATACTTCTTGCAAGTATGTATGCCTCACATACATTGATTGCCTACCCTATCGTCTTGAGATATGGGCTAGCAAAACAGCGAAGCGTAACTATAGCTGTTGGCGCAACTGCAATAACGGATACCTTGACACTACTTGTTCTTGCTATTGTTGGCGGGATGTTTAAAGGAGAAGTTAATGGGATGTTCTGGATTATGATGGTCATAAAGCTTTGCATTGTATTCTTTATTATCATATATTTCTTCCCAAGAATAGCAAGATGTTTCTTCCAGAAATATGAAGAGAACGTGACACAATTCATTTTCGTGCTGGCAATGACATTTCTTGGAGCAGGAATGATGGCGTTTATTGGTATGGAAGGATTGCTTGGAGCTTTCCTAACCGGACTTGTGCTAAATAGATATGTACCAAACGTATCTCCATTGATGACTCATCTTGAATTTGTGGGCAACGCTCTTTTTATTCCATACTTCCTAATCGGTGTAGGTATGTTGGTTAATGTGAATATTATCTTTGCAGGACTCGGAACAATAAAAGTGGCCTGCGTGATGATTGCTGTGGCATTATCTAGCAAATGGATTGCTTCACTAACCACACAAAAGCTATTCAATATGAAGAGTATTGAGCGCGAACTTATTTACGGATTAAGCAACGCCCAAGCCGGAGCAACTCTTGCGGCAGTTATGGTGGGTTACAATATTATTCTTCCAAATGGCCAAAGACTACTTAACGATGACGTGCTAAACGGCACAATTATCCTTATCTTGGTAACATGTATCTTCAGTTCATTCACCACAGAAAGGGCGTCACGCAAAATCGCACTTACAAATAAGAATGTGAGTAACGAGGACAAGACTGCCGATGATGAAAAAATTCTTATTCCTGTTGAACAAAAGGAGACTGCCAACGAATTAGTGAAGATGGGCATCATGATGAGGAATAACAAACTCAACAGAGGAATTATCGGACTTAACGTAGTTCTTGACGATTTGAATTTGGCTTATAATCAAGAGAAAGGTAAAAACACGCTGGAATACATGGAGATGACAGCAAACGCAGCCAACGTAAGAATGATTGTGCAAAGCAGAATAGCAACAAATATAACGAATGGAATATCACATGCGTTTAAAGAATATTCGGCATCAGAGATTATTATGGGTATGCACGAAGGACACGGAAACACAAAAAACTTCTGGGGAAATATTACGCAAAACCTATTTAATGATATTTCAAGACAAATAATGATTGTGAGATGTCTGCAACCAATCAACACATTTAGAAGGATTCAGGTGGCAGTGCCAAAGAAAGCTGAATTTGAACCCGGATTCTACAGATGGCTTGAAAGACTGGCAAGACTGGCAGCAAACTTGAATTGCAGAATACAGTTCCACGGTAACAGAGGGACGCTATCGCTTATTAACGAATACATACAGAACAGACATAGTGACGTGAGAGCAGAATATGTGGCTTTTGAAGATTGGGACGAACTGCCAAAGCTGGCTATTAACGTGAACGACGACCATCTGTTTGTTATTGTTACAGCCAGAAAGGGAACGGTATCGTATCTGCCATCATTTGAGTCTCTTCCTGAACAGCTCACAAGATTCTTTAATAGCAACAGTATGATGATTATATTCCCTGACCAATATGGAGATGTTTCGGGAATGACATTCACTAAACTTCAACTGTCAGAAGAACATAGTCCATACCAATTCTTCAGACAATGGATGATAAAAATTAAAAACAAGAATTAAAAATAAATATTATGATAGATATCAAAGGCATAACAAAAAGTTTTGGAAGCCTACAAGTTTTAAAAGGCATAGACTTACATATTAAGAAAGGTGAAATCGTAAGTATCGTAGGACCGTCTGGTGCCGGAAAGACTACGCTATTGCAGATTATAGGCACATTGGATAAGCCAAACAGTGGTTCTATCACGATTGACGGTGTGGATGTAAGCACTTTGTCTACAAAGAAATTAAGTGATTTCCGTAACAAACATATTGGCTTCGTTTTCCAGTTTCATCAGCTATTACCTGAGTTCACTGCGCTCGAAAATATAATGATTCCTGCTTATATCGCAGGAAAGAGCAACAAAGAAGCAATGAAGAGAGCAAATGAATTGCTTGATTTCATGGGCTTGAGCGACAGAGCTAACCATAAGCCTGCCGAGTTGTCAGGAGGTGAAAAACAACGTGTAGCTGTGGCAAGAGCTTTAATAAACAATCCAGCAGTGATTTTGGCAGATGAGCCATCAGGTAGTCTGGACTCAAAGAACAAGACAGAACTGCATCAGTTGTTTTTCGACCTAAGAGATAAATTCGGTCAGACATTTGTCATTGTAACTCATGATGAGGGACTTGCTAAAATCACGGACCGTACGATTCACATGAAAGACGGATTGCTAGCTAATCCTGAAACTGTAGAAGAGGTTGAGACTACAACCATTTAATTAACAAAAGACATGAGCCTATCACGCAGGGTGATTGAATGCTTATATCAATTTAAACAAAAGAATTATGTCAAAAGAAATAAGACTTGGAGAGTATAATCTCCTTCGTGTAAAAGAAGAAGCTCGCCGTGAAGGTTTCGGAGAAGTTTTCGGAATGTATCTTGA
>JAGPJJ010000154.1 GCA_018054505.1 Prevotella sp. | reverse complement strand
ACCTGAATATACCAATGATATCTATCCTTACCATAAACTACAACAGAATCTCTCTTAATTAGTTTATTCTGATTTAAAGCAGCAGGACGCTTTGCTCCAAAGAAAGTCAAATAAGAACGATCAAATGTCTTTGCAAGTTTTACAACGTCACCATTTTGATTCTTAAACATAAAGAAATGTGGTGCTTGCTTCAATATCTGATATTTCACCATATTTGAGCCATGAAGAATCAATGTATCCTTGACTATCTGAAAATATACAGGTTGAGAAGTACTGTCAGGATAAAATATAGTATCACCAATAACCCTGAAAGCAGGATCCACCTCATCTTCATCAAGCCATACACCCTGAAGCATTTTTTTTGCTGTAAGATCCTCCGACAAGGCCTTTCCAGTATTTACCTTTCTATTACCACAAGCTACCGTAGTCAACACAATAGCTATAACTGGTAAAAATAGTCTTGTTAAAATGTCTTTTTTCATAATGTTCTAACGACCTATGCAATGATATTCAAATCCGGCATCAGCCAATTCATCTGAGTCAAATATATTACGCCCATCAATCACGAGTTGATTTCTCATAGAACGAGAAATAACATCCCAACTTGGCAATCTAAATTCTTTCCATTCTGTCAGCAACAATAATGCATCGGCATCAAGAGTTGCCTCATACATATCACGGCAATATTCAATATGATCTACACAATCATCAATAGCTTTATCTGCTTGTGCCAATACAGATATACGTCTACGACATTCATCCATAGCCACAGGATCGTAAACACGCACATGACAGTTAGATTTTAGCAAAAGTGAAAGCATAACCAATGCTGTACTTTCGCGCATATCATCAGTTTCCGGCTTAAATGACAATCCCCAAACTGCAATATTCCTACCATCAAGATTACCCAATGAAGTTTTCAACTTTTCAAAAAGGATAGTCTTCTGATACTCATTAACACGCTCAACAGCCTTCAGAACTTCCATTGAATAACCGTTATTATCAGCCGTTTTAATCAACGCCTTAACATCTTTAGGGAAACAGCTTCCACCATAACCACAGCCAGCATAAAGGAACTTACGACCTATTCGGGTATCAGAACCAATACCTTGCCTAACCATGTTGACATCAGCACCTACCAATTCACAAAGATTTGCAATATCATTCATGAACGATATTCTTGTTGCCAACATAGAATTGGCAGCATACTTTGTCATTTCCGCACTAGGAATGTCCATGAATATCACACGGAAATTATTGATAAGGAATGGTTTATAAAGACGTGTTAGCAATTGCTTTGCCTTATCACCTTCTACTCCAACAACAACGCGATCAGGACTCATAAAATCCTTTATTGCATTACCCTCTTTGAGAAATTCAGGATTACTTGCAACATCGAATTGGATATCAAGTTTTCTCTTATCTAATTCTTCTTGTATCGCCGCTCTAACCTTAGAAGCCGTACCCACAGGAACAGTGCTCTTGGTAACAACAACAACATATTTATTGATATTTTGTCCTATTGTGCGAGCAACTTGCAATACATATTTAAGATCGGCCGAACCATCTTCATCAGGAGGCGTACCAACTGCAGAGAAGATAATCTGCTGATCATTAAGAACTTCAGCCAAAGAAGTAGTGAATTTCAATCGTCCTGCCTTGACATTCTTCACAACAAGTTCATCAAGTCCAGGTTCATATATTGGAATATCACCACGTTGAAGTCTTTCTATTTTATCTTTATCAACATCAACACAAGTGACATTTGCGCCAGTATCAGCAAAACAAGTTCCTGATACAAGTCCAACATATCCAGTTCCAACAATAGCTATGTTCATAATGAGAATTATTAGTCAAACAATTCAGCATCCTTCAAAGAAGAAGCTTTTAAATCCTTTTCAGAAGTAACTACATCTTCAGGAGCGATAGGCCATTTTATATTAATATCTTCGTCGTTCCAACGAATACTAGCCTCATGCTGTGGAGCATAAATATTGTCTACTTTATATGTAAAGATAGCTTCATCACTAAGCACCAAAAAACCATGTGCAAAGCCACGTGGAATAAAAAACTGACGTTTGTTTTCATCAGAAAGTTCAACCATCACGTGCTTACCAAAAGTAGGACTGCTCTTGCGAATATCTACAGCAACATCCAGCACCTTACCTTTAATCACGCGCACAAGTTTAGCTTGAGAATAATTTTCTTTCTGATAATGTAGTCCTCTCAGCACACCATAAGATGATTTAGATTCATTATCTTGTATGAAATCAACCTTTCCTACATGTTCCTCAAAATCTTCCTTCTTCCATGCTTCAAAGAAATAGCCACGGTCATCATTAAACACACGAGGTTCCAATATATATACACCGTCTATTTCTGTTTTTCTATATTCCATACTACCTATAAATACTTATATAATGGGTGAACTAGCACATAAAATTATACCAAACACCACTATCATTCAAATCAAAGATAATGCTAACGAGAACAGAATTATGAAATCATATCACATACCATTCTGAGCATAACATATCTTGTGCAAAGATAATGCAAGTTAAGAGAAGAACAAAATAAAATCAGAAGTTTTTTACTTTTTTATCCCGAATACAATCATCTGACTTATATTATATGGTGCATAAGTACTAAACAAACGCTAAATACTGGCATTTTACATGCGATTATAATCATAAATATTTTTCCAATATAACTAAAAAAAACGACTCTGCAAAACAAAAACTACAAAAAAAATATTTGAGATTATTTTTTGCATAAAAGCTTTGAATGTTGAAATAAAAATATTAATTTTGCAAACGTGATAGAACTCGAAAGACATATAGAAATATTATTGCTTAACAATGATTGTGTTATAATCCCAAACTTCGGTGGATTTATGGCTCATTATTGTGAGGCTCACTATGATATTAGGGATAATTCATTCCTACCACCTACTCGTTCTATAGGTTTCAATCCTCAGTTAAAAATCAATGATTCTCTTCTTGCACAATCATACGTTGAAGCTTATGACATAAGCTATCCTGAAGCTGTGCGTAGAATTGAGAAAGAAACTGACGAAATGAAGCAAATTCTTGACAATGAGGGATATTTTGAACTTACAGATATCGGAACTCTAAAAATCAGTCAAGAAGGTCGCTATACATTTGAACCTTGTGAAGCAGGACTTTTAACTCCAAATCTCTATGGATTGGGGAGTTTCCAAATGCCGATACTTACTTTAGCTGAAGATGAAGAGATTCAGCCTAAAGAAGAAGTTAGCGCAATGCAAAACTCATCTAAGATATTAGACTTCTATACAGATACAGACGAAGAAGAAAAGACATACACTATTCGCAGAAGTATTGTACGCAACATCGCTGTAGCATGTATAGCCATATTTGCATTTTTGCTCGTACCTTCATCTCTAGGGAATGGCGGAATGGCAACTATTTCAGGAAATAAGATAGACACAGAATTGCTCACACGCATCATGCCTAAAGATGTTACTGTAGGCAACGCTGAGCACGAAATAACAAAAGCCTTAGCTGTTAAAGAAAAGGCTAAAAAAGAAAGCAATACCCAAGTCACCACTAACGACAACGCTGTCAAGAAGAGTTCTTCTTATTATTGCATTGTTCTCGCTAGCCGTGTCGCAAAGAGTAACGCAGCCGAATATGTAGAAAAACTACATAAGAGAGGTTATAATGAAGCCCAAGTTCTCTGTAGAGCAAGCGGAAATAAAGTCGTTTACGGAGAATATCAGTCAAAAGAAGACGCACGAAAGGCTTTAAACACACTCAATAACAAGGCTGATTTCGCTGATTGTTGGGTAATGCATATTAAATAACATTTTTATATTATGAAACGAGTACGTTGCCCAAAATGTGACAATTATATCACTTTTGACGAGACTAAATATCAGCCTGGACAATCATTAGTTTTTGAATGTCCTGAATGTAACAAACAATTTGGCATACGTATTGGTGTTTCAAAACTTCGCAACACTCAAAAAGAAGAAAAAATAGACGAGCAATCAAATGAAAATGGTTGCGGTTCTATTGTTGTAATCGAGAATGTTTTTCATTATAAGCAAGTTATCCCTTTGCAGATGGGTGACAATGTGATTGGTCGATACATGAAGAATAGTGGTGTAAACTGTCCTATTGAAACCAACGACCCTAGCATTGACATCAATCATTGCGTAATAAATATCAGTCGCAACAAACAAGGAAAACTAAAATATATACTTCGCGACGGTCCTAGTTATACTGGAACATTTGTTGACAACGAAATACTAGGCGACCGTGAACGTCGTGTAATTGAAGACGGTTCATTGTTCACAATTGGCGCTACAAGCATTATCTTAAGAGAAGCCAAGAATGATTGATAGCTAGCGTGTTTTCATATACGATGCATCAATATTCGATACTAATTGACATAAAATTCGCATAAATTACAGATTAAGAAAAAATCACGTGCTATGTTCTTTTTTCTTAATTAAAATATCTATCTTTGCAATTGTAAAGGATATATCGAAATTAAGTATCAATTTGAAAGATTTAGAATGAAACCGACAGCTATATTGCTCCTCCATTGTCCTGACGAGC
>JAGPJJ010000026.1 GCA_018054505.1 Prevotella sp. | reverse complement strand
AGAATGTCATTGTTCTTAAATCAGGCATTCAAGTTGTTGGTGGAACAGATGTTCGTCTAGGAAGCATCTCTTTGCCAAAATAAAAGAAGAACAAAATAACAAAAAGTCCTATCGTTTCTGATAAAATTACGATAGGACTTTTTTCTATATTATGTTATTTCTCAATCGGAACTTGAATTTCAGTCAGCCATTCACTTTCATCATTCTTATTCCAGATGCCATCAATATAACAGAAACGTGGGTCATCAACAATATTATAACCATTATCTTCAATGAAAGCATAGATCTTTGCCCATGTCTCAGGAAAATTGTCGTAAGAACCATAGTGATTAAAGCATAAAGCCTTCTTCACTGCAGGGACATCCTTAAATTGGATTAAATCAGAATCTTTTTTCTTTTCAGTAACAGCTTCACAATATTCTATTTCAATATTGGTTTCTTTGTGCTCCTTGTTATGATCAATGGTGTAGCAATATCCAGGTTCAGAACAGACGCACCCCAGACGCTGCATTTCTGGTGCAATTACATTTGGACATAAATTAAACAGGTCTTGATAACTATTAACGACGCTTCTATGCCTTGCGACAATAATTGCAGGTAAAGATTTAATAACAAACTCATCCATTTTCGTTCTGTTTTTGAGGCTATTCTTTAGTTCACTCAATTCGTCATGAAGCACTTCGAGACGTTTGATTTCATCCTTACATAGTTTTAATTTTACTTCTATCATTTCAAAAGATGGAATACCTCCGTCTTTATTCATGATATCCTTTATTTCACTAAGGGCAAAACCGAGTCTTTTTAGATATATGATAGTACTCATTTTCTTGAGTTGGCTCACATCGTAATATCTATATTTCGTCCATTCGTCCACTTCGCAAGGTGCTATCAAACCTATTTTTTCATAATGTCGCAGTGTCTTCACTGTGATTTGATTGATCTTAGAGAACTCGCCGATTTTAAATTTGATTTTTGTTTTCATAATCTGTTGCGCAATGATTACGAGTGCAAAGTTATACCATGACCTAAGGGATGAGTCAGACAATATTATAATTTTAACATATCATTAACATTAATCTACTGACTGATTAGTTTGTTGTTATTAAATCTTTTTGACTGTAGGTCATCGGTATATAGCGTATACCATCAGAAATTTGTTCTGTGTCAACCTCTACAAATCCGAAAGCACCCTCCATGCAAGGTCGAATACCTGAGACTGCTGTTTTTCATCAATAACCTTTATCGTGAAAGTTATGGTATTATGCTTTTTTGCTTTCATATTAAGTATTAAACCTCCTTAAACTTATCATCTGAAATTCTGTATATTCTTCTATCATCCAAAACTTCAGCTCCCATATGTTTATAGAACTCTATCGATTTTTGATTCCAGTCTAGACAACACCACTCCATTCTTCCATACCCTTTGTCAATAGCAATCTTTGCTATATGCTTAAAGAATAGTCTACCAATACCTTTGCCCCTTGCTTCCTCTTTAACAAAAAGATCTTCGAGATAGATGTTTGTTTTACCAAGGAATGTTGAATAGGTATGGAAGAACAAGGCAAATCCTACGATTTTTCCTTTATATTCTGCTAATAAAACCTCTGCGTCTTTGTTTACAAATATAGTTTCGTGTATCTGCTCTTTTGTTGCAGCCACTTCATCTTCCATATTTTCATAAGCAGCAAGTCCTCTAATTAACTCTAATATAACTTCGCTTTCAGTTTCTTGTGCAAATCTGATATTGATATCTTTGTTTTCCATTTTATCTTATTTTTTGTTCTTTTGATATTCACGTTTTGTCTTTTCTACGGTTTTACCACCAAATCCCATATTTGTATCTGGCAATTCTTTAATGGTTATCATAAAGAACTCCGGTGGAATACCTGTTGCTTCAGAGGCTGTTTCTGTAAGGCGACTGATTAAATTTTCTTTTTGTTCTGTGGTCAACTGGCCACATTCCATTGTAATGTATGGCATAATATATTTATTTTATAGTTATTTATTTTATATCGAAATCATCTGAGTGAAAGTTACTATAAACAGCCCGTTTTGATTTTTAGAGCTATCAGTAAGCTCAAATTCAAACAACCCTATAACATGGTGTTTATGCTTTCCGATTTCACAAACATATATACTTGTTGTTGTTGAATTTAGGACTTCTTATACTTTACTATTCATCATATAATTCTTCTTTGTTGTGTTCAACAATATCGTAAATGCAAATATACAAATTTAATATCGTAATTATGTAAATCTACATATAATAGTTTATTTTTATAAGAGTAACTAACAGACTTAAGTTATATTGTGATCAATTTACAATAATATATTCCTCGCAAAAATTAATTATCAAAGTCCTTTGATTTATGAGAGGCAAGATGTTTTATACTCAGTAATTGCATTTTACTGTAAATTTTGTATCTTTGCAAATAATATGGTTAATCACTTGATGCATGATGTAAACAATGTCTTTACTGTATTTAAAAGACTAGATAAAGGAGAATAACATGGATATTATTAAAACAAATAACACCGATAACCGATTTAGAAAGTTGTGCTGTATGTTGGATAAATATCTCAATGATGCAATAGGAAAAGAAAAGCAGCAGAAAGAATATAATCAACATAATGCATTAGTGGATATTGATAATGTCATCTTACTTATTGATGGCGAAAAGCTGATTGGTTGTGGGGGCATTAAAAAAGTAGATGAAGATACGGCTGAGGTAAAGCGCGTATTTGTCGCTGATGAGTTTAGACGCCATGGATATGCTCGTAGAATTATTTCAGAAATAGAACATTTAGCAAAGGCTGAAGGATATAAAGCATTGATTCTAGAAACAGGTTTACCAATGAAGAGCGCACAGGCACTATATACTTCGTGCGGTTTTTCATTTATTGAGAACTATGGTCCTTATGCTGATTTAGACAGTTCTGTTTGCATGAAAAAGAATATAGAAAATAATAAATAATGAAAATACTAGAAACTGAACGTTTGATATTACGTCCAATAAACAAAGATGATGCTAGCGATATTTTCGAATATGGCTGTGAGCCGAATGTTGGGCCGGCTGCAGGTTGGAAGCCTCATCAGAATATCAAAGAAACAAGAGCTATCATGAAAGCTGTATTTATTGATAAAGATAATATATTTGGAATGGTGCTCAAGTCTTCTGGTAAAATGATTGGTAGCATCGGCTTGATGCCAGATCCGCATCGCAACAATCCTGAAGTAATGATGCTTGGTTATGCCATGTCTGAACACTATTGGGGAGAAGGACTTATGACAGAGGCAGCGAAGGCTGTTATAGAATATGGCTTTAAAGAATTGGCTATTAGTATGATTTCTTGCACCTGCTATTCCATTAATCCTCGTTCGCGAAGAGTTATTCAGAAATGTGGTTTTGAATATGAGGGCTGTCTGCGTCAAGGCGAGAAAAGATATGATGGTAAGGTTCTTGATGTAGAATTATATTCATTAGCAAAGAACAAAGACAAATAAACAATAGTAACTACCATCATAAGGGAAAATACCAACAAATGATTTTTAATTATATACTTAAAATAAGATGATTGAAATACCTGAATCTAAAGTATTCGCTTCGCGTGCTGAAAACATACTAAGTGGAAAGGTTGTTGTTGATGTTATCAATGCTACCAATCCCCATCGCTTTGCATGGTATCATGGAGATCCACTATTGTATTCTTCAATATTAGTAGGAAGAAAAATAGAGAATGTGAACGGATTTGGATGTTATATTGATATTTGTTTTGATCATGACACACACCTTGCTATTAGTGATGGAACAAATATGAAGTATTTCCAAAAGGCTGATAAATGCCCACAAAAATTTCAGTTACTTGTAGTTTTTGATGATAGCAGTTATATTGTCTTCACAGTAGCAATGTATGGAGGTATCTTTGCTTTCAAGGGCAATTTTGACTATCCGTATTATTTAGGTAGTCGAGATAAGTTATCACCTCTGGATAAAAGGTTTGATTTTGATTTCTTTCATAAGATGATAACAGATATTGGCAAAAACATTTCTGTTAAAGCACTTTTGGCTACAGAACAACGAATACCGGGATTGGGTAATGGCGTATTACAGGATATACTGTTTTATGCAGGTATAAATCCAAAACGCAAAATAAATACGCTGTCTGAAGAAGATGAAAAAACACTATTTGTAGCGATTAAAGAAACGCTTGATAATATGGTTTCAGAAGGGGGAAGGGACACCGAGAAAGACCTTCTTGGCAATTCTGGTGGATATCATTGTATTTTATCTAAAAACACTTGCCACGAGTTGTGTCCAAGATGTGGAGGAAAAATCATTAAAGAGGCATATCTGGGTGGTAGTATATATTATTGCAGAGACTGCCAAACAATATAATTAGAATGTATAATAATCAAAATACAAAATGAAACCAAACACATCATTGAAAGATAGCTATAAATTTAACATCTTCGACATCGTCATCATCGTTCTTTCGATCTATGTACTCACAGCTTTATCTATATCTACAGTTTGTCATCTTTCAAGCCGAATCATGAATCTATTAGACATGATTGACAACATAATATGTGTAATATTCCTAATCGACTTTATAAGATGTTTCTACCAAGCACCCAACAAACTTCGTTTTATGCGTTGGGGATGGATTGACCTAATTTCGAGTATTCCAGCTATAAGCTATCTCAGATATGGACGACTATTCAAATTGATAAGGCTATTGAGAATACTTAGAGCCTTTAGGTCTACAAAGATCATCGTAAGATATATATTCAAGAGCAAGATAAAAGGCACGATGATGTCTGTATTCTTAATCACATTATTACTAATCATCTTTTCATCTATATCAATTCTATGTGTAGAAAAATCTCCAGCCAGCAATATAAAAACAGCAAGCGATGCTTTGTGGTGGAGCATGGAAACAATTACAACAGTAGGCTATGGCGACAAATACCCTGTTACTGATTTAGGACGTGTTATTGGTACGATTCTTATGGTTAGTGGTGTAGGATTATTTGGAACATACACAGCTTACATTGCTTCACTATTTGTGAAGTATAACGATGATGAAAAAAGCAATAAAGAAATGGACGAATAAATACAAACGTATTGAAACAAACCGTGGGCAGAGTTTTTGGGATGCATATTCTACAAGACGAATTGATTCCTTGATTTGCTTTTAATACATCGCCGATTTATTGTTATCAAATAAGCTACAGCATTAAAAAAGGTTCATCTAATTATTGGATGAACCTTTTTTAATGCTTCTTTTCTTTTTCTCGTTTCTATCTGTCAATATGTTACAAACCTCACTGAATGCTATTGTTTATAAGCTTTGCAGATATAACAGATTGACAGATATGCAAGAAAGTAAGCTTAAAGCGATTCGCTATTTTATTATTTCATTCCATTTTGGAGGATTTACTTTCAAAAGGTTTTTCACAAAGAAGTCGAAACGCTTGTGCTCTCCAAACTTTTCACCCATAGTGTGGTGAACACCCGGCAACACAACCAATTCAAAGTCTTTACCAGCTTTCTCTAGTGCATTAGCCACCTGATAAGTGGAAGAAGGGTCTACATTATCATCAAGTTCGCCAACAACAAGCATCAAAGCTCCTTGCAACTTATTGGCATTTACAACATTGCTGCACTCTTCATAACTCTTGTCTACAGGATATCCCATCCATAGTTCGTTCCACCAGATTTTATCCATACGATTGTCTTGGCATCCACAACTAGAATAGGCTGCTTTATAGAAATCACCATGAAGAAGCACTGCTGTGGTACTCTCTTGTCCGCCTGCAGAGGCTCCGAAGATACCTACATTATTGACATCCATATAAGGATATTTAGCTGCAGCAGCCTTTATCCATAATTCTCTATCAGGGAATCCTGCATCTTTGAGGTTCTTATAGCATAGTTCTTCAAATTTCTTTCCGCGCCATGCTGTACCCATTCCATCCATTTGAACAACAATGAATCCGAGTTCAGCCAATGCTGTGGTATTCCAATTATAAGCTATAAAACTTTTTGGTGTGTAGGCATCGCCAGGACCAGCATAGATATATTCAATCACAGGATATTTCTTTGTTGGGTCAAAATTGGTTGGTCGTTGTATGATTCCCCAAATGTCAGTGACACCATCTCTGCCTTTTGCTTTGAAAATCTCTGGTGCTACCCATCCACTTTCTTTAAGTTTTGATATATCAGCTTTAGCGATAGTGCTTATCAACGCTCCGTCAACACCACTTCTAAGTTCGGTAACAGGAGGTGTATCTACTTTAGAGTATTTGTCTACCACATATTTCATGTCATTGCTGAATACAGCCTGATGATTTCCCTCTGCAGGTGTAAGACAAATCATGTTTTTACCATCCATATTGATGCTATAGTAGTGTATCTGGTAAGGATCTTCCTTAGGGTTTACACCACTTGCAGAGAAATATATAGTATTATTTTTCTCGTCAACTTTTACTACTTCTCTCACACACCAAGCTCCTTTTGTTATCTGTTTGATTACCTTGCAGTTTGCAACGTTGTAGAGATACAGATGATTCCAGTTGTCACGTTCGCTCATCCATATCATCTTGGATGTATCGGCAAAGTCATAGCGAAAGTGGCGTGGATAGTTCACAAATGTAGCAGCAGTCTCTTCGATGATCGTCCTCACCTTACCCGTTTGAGCCGACATAGCCAACACTCGGTAGACTTTGTGTCCACGCTGATTGTATTCAAAGATAACTTCTTTGCTGTCAGAACTCCATGTGAATGCATCGAGACTAAACTGATTGTCAAATAGTTGTGTGGATGCAATGACTTCCTTACCAGTAGTCACATCGAATATACAAGGCACTTTGAAAGGGAGTTCATCTCCCGGTTTAGCATACTCTTGCTTGTGAAGTATTGGTTGTAGTTGGTCGGCAGGCGACGATTCAACATAGTATACATACCTTTTCTCAACTGGTCTGCGTTTGCATGTCATGATATACTTGCTATCAGGCGACCACTGTATCCATGCAGAATAATAATTTGAGAGTGTACCGTCAGTACTTAGAATGCGTTTTTCTGTATAAGGTTTGCCAACTTCGTGCAACACCACGTTGTCTCCTTCAATGTATGCTTCGAGTTTACCATCTGGCGATGTGACAGGATGTGTGTCTTTCTCTTCATCTACCTCCATCCAATGACGTTGATGAGTGCGACCAAATTGTGGTTTTGCCGTTTCGGGAAGTTTTATATCAAGATATTTATATAGTTCTTCTTTACTATCAAAAGATTTACTATTATTGGTGTCGGCATTCTTTGTCACATATTTCTTGCCGTTAGGAGTATTCTCGGTATAATAGTATGTGTTTGTGGAATCTTTAAATTTAATATCGACAGGCGAGTTATACACGTTGTCGTTACTAAACTTGTTGGATAAACTGTAGGCTCTGTTGTAGTCGGCAAGAGTACCCTGTGCCATGGCCCCAGTACTTATCCCAAATAGTACTGATAGTAAAATTAATTTCATTTTCATTGTTATTATATATTAACGTGAGTTTGATGAATTATAAGTGTTTAAAACAATGGTGATTAGCTATTTCTTGTGTAACTTTAATGTGTTGGAAATTAACATATTACAATCAACAATTGCTATGATTACCGAGGACAAAGTTACTAAAATACTTTGTATCTCAGATAATTCCTGTAAGTTTTTTTACGCTATGATAACAATATATATATTTAAAAGTAAAAAGAAGTGCAAATATCATCATACTACTAACACATTGAAAGATTATATAATATTATTGCAATCATTATGATTATTTTGTGATTCATATTATTCGTATTTCACACAGCAACAAAGGTATAAAATTAAAATAAGGAATGCTACTCTTTCTAACATTTAATCATTACCTTTGCACCCAAATAATATAGCAAAATGATAATTTCAATTGCACGACAATGTGGATGCGGAGCATTGAGTATTGGAAAGATACTTGCCGCACACTATAACATTCCAATTTATACACGCCAGAATCTTTTAGAAATGGCTAAGGAAAAAGGTGTTCTTGATGAAATGAATAATTTCTTCGAAGAAAGACCTGTTGATGAGCTTATGTTTGCCATTTCAGAAGCCAATGAGTATTCGGCAAAGATATCTGAAAAATCATTCAGTATATTAGTTAATATGATAGGCGATAAAGATTGTGTTATCATTGGTCGATGCGGAAACTATATTTTCAAAAATAGAAAAGATCTTGTTTCAGTATTTCTCAAAGGTAATGTAGACGGTCGTATTAACACGATTGCAAAAGAACGACAACTAAGCAAATCTGCTGCGGCTGAATTCGTAGACGAAATGGATAATAGCAGAGTAAGATACCATAAATACTATACAGGTCTTACATGGGGAAACGCAGAAGATTATGACATTTGCTTCGATTGTATGCGAATGGGATCAGAAAATTCAGCTAAGTATATTGAACAGTATATAGACTGCGTATTATAATAGTATAAAAATCAGCATGAAATTTATTATACAATTTCTTATTATCATTGCATTCTCATTTTTGGGAGAAGTTTTACATTTCCTCATTCCATTACCAATACCAGCTAGTATATATGGAATTTTGCTTTTGTTCACGGCTCTAATGATGAAATGGATAAAAGTAAACCAAGTAAGAGAGGTAAGCGCATTATTAATATCCGTTATGCCAATGATGTTTATTCCGGCAGCTGTAGGACTGATAGACTCTTGGTCAATAATAAAAAGTCATTTACTTACATATATTATTGTCACAGTAGTAAGTACATTTATCGTGATGGCTACAAGCGGTTTTGTGACCCAATACATTATACGTAGAGACAAAATGAAAGGAGAAAAAGAATGAAAGAAGTTTTTCAAGATTCAGTTTATTTCGGTGTTCTAATTAGCCTAAGCAGTTACATAATAGGCTTATGGATTAGAAGAAAAACAAAGCTTTCATATATGAATCCGCTTCTAATAGCCATCATCATAACAATTTGTTTCCTGCTTATTTCAGGCGTAAGCTATAAATCTTATTCATCAACATCTTCTTGGATAAGCTATCTGCTAACTCCTGCAACAATATGTCTTGCGGTGCCTCTTTATCAACAGATCGAACTTTTAAAGAAGAATAGTAAGGCTATTCTTTTCGGCATTTTGTCAGGCGTACTTTCTAGTTTGGTATCTATACTATTGCTGGCATTACTTTTTTCTTTTGATCACAATACGTATGTTACATTTCTACCAAAATCAATTACCACAGCCATTGGTATGGGAATATCCGAAGAACTAGGCGGTTATGTATCTATATCAGTCGTCGTAATTATTATAACAGGAGTTCTGGGAAATATATTTGCAGAAGGAATACTTAAATTGTTACATATTGAAGAGCCTATAGCCAAAGGTATTGCCATCGGATGTTCATCACATGCTGTAGGAACAGCCAAGGCTATGGAAATGGGAGCTATAGAAGGAGCCATCAGTGGTCTATCCATTGTTGTATGTGGTATTCTTACTGTGATTGGTGCATCAATTTTTGCTCTGTTTCTTTAAACTATTATTGAACAGAATCTATTGGTAAAATAGACAAATAAAAATGAGGATATCCTACTGTTGGAATATCCTCATTTTTATATTGTTTTATTTCTACCCTAGCATTATTTCTTTACCTTGGTAGTAGACTTAACTGTTGTCTTCTTTACAGTAGTCTTCTTTGGTGCAGTAGTAGTTTTCTTTGCTACTGGGGCTACATACTTAGAAAGAGCCACACCTGTCTTCATACCATTAAAACTACCAGCAAGTGATGATATTGTGCTGAGCGTAGTGTTGGCAGAATACTTACTCATCTTGCTCATAACATCAATAACCTTTGAACTATCAAATGAAATAGATAACAAGCCATTCTTCATTTGGGCATAGCCAGTTACCTTTGCAGAGCCCTCAAGATATGAGAAAGTAATCTTAGGACCATTAAGAACGTAAGTTCCAGAAGTAGTAACAGCACCATTCTTTATCGTAGAGAATGTATTATCGTTACCAAAAGTTATAAGGAACTTACCTGGAGTGATTCCAACCTTAGCAAACTGTGCTGCAAGCTTTTTCTCAATAGCTGCAGAAGTCAACTGACCGCCAGCCTGCTTCAACAAGTCGCTACTCTCAAAGCTGATTGAAGGCTGTTGATAACTCCACGTACCAACAATGTTTTCTTTCGAAACATTATTTTTACTAGTGATAATTGAACCTGCCTCAGTGCCTATAGCAGAGCTGACTACCTTGCCGAGATTACCTAAGTCAATTTGGGCGCTCGCATTCATTGAAGTCATTAAAACAACTCCAAAAAAAACTGATTTCAAAAATTTCTTCATATTATTATATTTTTTATCTAGCTAATCATATAGCCAAAATTATATCTAAACTACGGTAATTATTATTCCTGAACAGGACTTTGTCCACCACCCAAACTACGGTATACATCAACCATACTTGATAGTTGCTGTGCCTTAGCATCAAGGAGATCCATTTTTGCGTCTAAAGCATCACGCTCATCCATTAATACATCCAAATATGTGCAGCGACTATTCATATACAACATACGGGCTATATTTATAGATTTGTCGAGTTTCTGTGATTCTTCTTCCTTCAATTGGTAATACTTATCCAAGTTGTCTATCTTTGACATCAAGGTACATACTTCGGAATATGCAGTGAGCAAAGTCTTATCATATTCATAGAGAGCCTCTATCTGTTGTGCATCAGCACTCTGGAAGTTTGCCTGAATGGCCTTTTTATTAATTAGCGGACCTGTAAGACCACCTAGCACACTAAAGGCCAAAGACTTAGGAAGTTTCGTGAGATATGTAGGATTAAATGCATCCAAACCTATTGAGGCAGATATATTCAATGATGGAAGAAATTCCTTTCTAGCTGCATCTACACTCCACTTTGCCGAAGCCAATTCATGTTCTGCCTGTCTGATGTCAGGTCTGTTTGTAAGAAGTTCAGATGGGATTCCAGTCATAACCTTTTGCAGATTTGTTGACAAAAACGCATCCTTATTTCTATCTATCTTTGTAGGATATCTGCCAAGCAACAAATTAAGACTGTTCTCACTCTCCGTAATTTGCTGCTTCAATGTATATTCATCGGCACGAGCCTTGGCAAGTTCTGCCTCAAACTTTTCTACAGCAAGTTCTGTATCAGCGTCTGCCTTCTTCTGAATCTTAGCTATCTCAACAGCCTTCTTCTGCAAGTCAATATACTGATGTATCAAATCTAGTTTGTTATCTAGTGCAAGCAGTTGATAATAATTTTCAGCCACTTGTGAGATAAGAGACGACAACACTGCATTACGTCCGTCAACAGTAGCTAAATAATGCTCTACCGCAGCATGCTTACTGGAACTTAGTTTATGCCATAAGTCAACTTCCCAATCGACTGTTGCACCAAGCTGATAGTCCATCAATGGTTCTGGCATTGACTTGCCCGGCTTTATCTCAGTTGTTGCGTTACCTGCACCTTCACTGGTATATCTACCAGCTTTTGACACACCTACACTTCCACCACCTGATACAGTTGGCATCATCAATCCTTCCTGAGAAAGCACCCCACTCTTTGCTATCGCTATCTGTTGAATAGTGATGCGCAAATCCTGATTGTTTACCAAAGCAGTATCAATTAGCGAAGCCAATGCAGGATCAGAAAAGAACTGTCTCCAAGGTGTTATAGTGGCAGTAGTGCCAGCTACACTATCCTTCTGAAATTTAGAAGGCAATTGCAACTTAACATTGTCTGTCATTTTGGTTGCCTGTGGTGTCTTGCAACTCGTCATGACGAGCGCCGACACCAATAACGTATATAGGATATGTAACTTTTTCATTTCTTATACTTTTTGTCTTTTGTTTCAGTCAGAGGTTTATCTCGTTGATATTTCACCATCTTGAATTTCTCTGCAATACTTCCAAAGATATAATACAAACCAGGAATTATGATCAGTCCAAAGAATGTACCGAACAACATACCGCCAACGGCAGCACTACCAATCGTACGGTTTCCTACAGCACCTGCACCGCTTGCAAACACCAAAGGTATAAGTCCGGCAATAAAGGCAAACGAAGTCATCAATATAGGACGGAATCGAGCAATCGCTCCTTCGATAGCCGCCTGCCGAATCGTCATTCCTAGATTTCTGCGTTGGACGGAATATTCCACCATCAACACTGCGTTCTTTCCTAGCAGTCCTATCAGCATGACCATCGCCACCTGTGCATAGATATTATTCTCTAACCCCAAAAGCTTTAGGAATATAAACGCACCGCATATTCCGGCTGGCAGACATGTTATGATAGGCAACGGAAGTATGAAGTTCTCATACTGTGCCGACAGGATAAGATATACAAAAACCAAACAGATTACGAATATCAGTATTGCCTGATTACCTTGATCTACTTCGTCTTTTGAAATACCAGCCCAGTCATAGTCAAATCCGTGAGGTAATTTCTTTGCAGCTACCTCTTCGATTGCCTTAATAGCCTGACCGCTACTACATCCTGATGCTGGTGCACCAGTAACCTCAGCAGAGTTATAAAGATTATGACGTGTGATTTCACTCATACCATAAACCTTTTGCAGTTGCATAAAGTCAGCATAAGGCACCATATCACCTTGATTATTCTTAACAGTCAGTCCCAGAAGATTTCTAGGATATGCGCGATACTGTGGACTAGCCTGAACAATTACCTTATATGGTTTTCCAAACCGAATGAAACCAGTTTCATAGTCTGAACCAATCAAAGTAGACATATTATCCATAGCAGAACCAATTGAAACGCCTTTCTGCTCGGCAATATCATTGTTAATACGCAACATATATTGCGGATAACTTGCTGAATAGAAGGTGAAAGCAGAACCAATCTCTGGTCGCTTATTAAGTTCCTTAACAAAGTCCTTGCTCACCTTTTCCATCTGGTGATAGTCGTTGTTTCCAGTCTTGTCAAGCAATCGAAGTTCAAATCCAGATGCTGCACCATATCCTGGTATCGAAGGTGGTTGGAAGAACTCAATATGAGCTCCCGTTATAGCAACACATTTCTTTTCAAGATCAGCGATGATCTCCTTTGCTGTATGCTTACGGTCCTTCCATGACTTCAGATTTATCAGACAAGAACCAGAGTTGGCACTCGTTCCCTCTGAAAGAATTTCATAACCTGCAAGAGAAGAAACACTCTGAACCCCCTCTTCTTTCTCAACTATATTTAATAGCTGATGTGCAACCTGATTCGTTCGTTCTATAGTCGAACCCGGCGGCGTCTCAATCACAGCATATACCATACCTTGGTCCTCTTCAGGAATGAAACCAGATGGAACTGAATTATTCACAAAGAATGCTATTGCACAGAATAACAGAAGTAATGGTAATGTAACGAATTTGTTGGAAACAGTTCGCTGCAATACTTTATTATATCCAATAACACCTCTGTCGAAACTTGAATTAAACTTATCAAGAAGTTTATGAAGCCATGACTTTCTAAGATTTTGCTCCTGTTCTCTAGTCAATATAAGTGCACAAAGTGCAGGAGTAAGTGTCAAGGCAACAAATCCAGAAAGGATAATACTTGATGCCATCGTGATAGAGAACTGACGATAGAACATACCCTCAGGTCCTCCCATAAAGGCAACAGGAATAAATACCGATGCCATTACAAGCGTTATAGCTACAATAGCACCACTAATTTCCTTCATTGCTTCCTGCGTGGCCTCCAAAGGCGGAAGATGTTCTGTGGCTATCTTTACGTTGACAGCCTCAATCACCACTATGGCATCATCCACCACTATACCGATTGCCATGACAAGGGCAAAGAGGGATATCATATTCAGCGTTATGCCGAATGCCGACATCACAGCGAAACTTCCTATCAACGATACCGGCACAGCCATACAAGGAATGATTGCCGAGCGCCAGTCACCAAGGAAGACAAACACAACTATTGCAACAAGTATAAACGCCTCAAAAAGAGTATGAATAACTTTGTCTATAGACGCATCTAGGAATCGACTTATATCATAACTAACTTCATAGTGCATACCTTTAGGCATGTCTTTCTGTAGTTTAGTCATTGTTTTCTTCACGTTCTGTATCACATCACGTGCATTGGAACCATAAGCCTGTTTCAATGTTATGGCTGCCGATGGATGTCCGTTAAGAGTAGAATAAATATCATACATCTCTGTACCGAAATCTATTGTGGCAACATCTTTTAAACGTACAAACTGACCGTTTGGATTTGACTTTAAGATGATGTTTCCATACTCTTCTGGAGTAGTATATCGTCCAGGATATTTCAGCACATACTCAAAACTCTCTGGTCGCTTACCCGAACTCTCACCTAGTTTTCCTGGTGAAGCTTCTATACTCTGATCTTCCAATGCCTGATTTACATCATCAGCTGACAAATTATAGGCGGTGAGTTTATCTGGTTTCAACCATACACGCATCGCATAGTTACGTGTACCTAGAATATCTAGATCACCCACACCATCAACACGTTTCAACTCCGGAGAAATATTGATATCTGCATAGTTGAAAAGGAATTTCTGATCAGCTTTAGGATCATTACTGTATAGATTTATATACATCAGGATGTTAGGTTCCTCACGAGAAATTTTAACACCCTCACGTATAACAGCTGGCGGCAACTTATTGGTTGCTGCCGACACTCTGTTTTGTACATTAATGGCATCTACATTAGGATCTGTTCCCAATTTGAACACTACATTTATTTCACCCTCACCATCATTACCAGCATTAGACTCAATATATTTCATGCCAGGAACACCATTAAGAACCTGTTCCAAAGGAATTACAACCGATTTAATCAGCAATTCATTGTTGGCACCAGGATAATTGGCGATGACATTAACCTTTGGAGGTGAGATTGAAGGATATTGAGTGATAGGCAAGTTTATCAATGACAACACACCTATAAACACAATGACAAGAGAAACGACGATTGCAAGAACCGGTCTGCGAATAAACTTCTTGAACATAATTAGTTGGCTTTTAATTTGATAGACTGCATCACTTCAGCCGGACTCTTATAACGGATAGAAATACGATCTCCGTCGTTTACCTTCTGTACGCCGTCTACCAGAATCTTGTCATTAATAGACAAACCTTCTGTTACAACATATACATTTTGTTTTTCAAAAGCTATTTTTATAGGACGCGCGTGGACATAACCACCAGCATCAACTACAAATACATATTTCTTATCTTGTATTTCATAAGTTGACTGTTGAGGAATTACCATTACGTTCCTTGCTGGAATATTCATTCTTACAGTTCCTGTTTCACCATTTCTAAGAATGTGATTAACATTAGCAAACTTAGCACGGAAAGAAATATTACCTGTCCCATTGTCAAACTCTCCTGCTACATTCTGGAAATATCCTTTTACAGGGAATGTAGTTCCGTTTGCAAGAATAAGAGTAAGTGGCAATTTATTTCTCTCAGCAGCATGCTGTTGATAATCCAGATATTCTGGTTCTGACACATTGAAGTAAGCATATACATTATTATTATCAGAAAGACTTGAAATCAAATCACCATCTTGCAACAGACTACCTTTCTTATTTGGTATTCTTCCTAAAATACCTGTAAAAGGAGCACGAATAAGTGACAACTGCTTGCGCTCTGTGGCAATACGATAATCTGCCATTGCCGCAGTTAATTTAGCTTTTGCCATCTTACGAGCGTTCTTTGACACGATATTATTTGCAGCCAAAGTAGATGTATTCTGTAAATCAATGCGAGCCTGTTCAGCTTCAGCTTTTGACTTTTCAACTTCCTGTTGTGCTCCAACCATAAGAAGGCGGAATAAAGGCTGACCGGCTCTAACCATCTGTCCTTCATCAACATATATATCTTGAAGTATACCACCTTGTTGTGCTCTAATCTCAATATTTTTCTGTGACTGTATATTAGCTACATAGTCTTTTGAGATAGACGTATTTGTCACTTCCGGAGTTGTAACTGAATAAACAGTAGATACATCCTTTTCTTTAGTCGATTTACAACTAGTTGTTATCAGCGCCATTCCAATGGCAAAAATAAACATTTGTTTATTCATATTTTAACTAAATAAATAAATTTATGGGTGCAAAAGTACTTATATTAAAAGTAGTAAGTCATAATAATCGATTAAAAGACCTTAAACTGAAATTAAAAGTTTCTAATATGTCTTCTCGTATATTTCATGATAAAACTAAAATGTGGTTCTCGCGCCCAATTATGTTTTCGC
>JAGPJJ010000153.1:2243-4639 GCA_018054505.1 Prevotella sp. | reverse complement strand
GCGGAATATCAAATCTGCGTCCTTTATATTTACCTGTAATTATTCTCATCTTCCTTTTAAAAATAAAGTCATTAAATCAAATGGCAACCCCTTTATCTGTGTTATTGGGGCGCGGTTAAATTCTGCTGTAGGATTTACGGCATATATCTTCTGCACATACTGTTTCAGTTCGGCAGTAATCTCTTCTCTGTCTGGAATATTTCCGCTAAGATACAGTTCGTCTTCACGATTGTCCAGTCCTAACTGCTTCCAAACGTAGAGCATAAAATATGAAGCATCTTTATAGCTCATGATATCATAGCTGTTGCAGAATGTGAATCTGTTTTGAGTGAAACTGAATACATCCATTTGCTTACCACGGAAGTAAGCATAAAGCTTCTTTCTCACCCCGGTAAAGCTGCGCTTGTGCATATAGTTCCAAACTGGTTGCATAAGCGGTAAAATCTTTATATCGCTGAAATGATCAGTAAGCACCAGCTTTATATCCTTGTTGATTGAATATACGGCTACTGCATTCTGAATAGGCAACACAGTGTTTAAAATCTCGTCTGATTCATGACCGGTGAAAGTGTGACGAAACAATAATTCAGAATCTTCTTCATTATATTCATCCAGTGGTATCAACATCACAGGTGTATCAATCAACACTTGGGCACGTTGAAATCCCTGACTCAGAATAGGACTATTCGTGAAAGCCTCTCTAAGATTGGCAGCCATAGACATTCCACTTCTTACAACATACGGATCATAAGCCAGTCCATTAATGGCTGTGCTTTCTACGATTGCAAACGACATAGAGTTGCGCGCTATTCGTAGAGTCACTCTTGGTGAAGCTATTGGTTTGTTGACTGTTTCGTCGGTCATAGTTTATATATGTTTTTATTTGTTCAACTTCATCTCTCTTTACTGCTGCCTCTTTTAAAAACTCATGGGTGTGTTTACACTGAGGAAGCATATCACTGCGAGGAAAATTACAAATAAGGGCAGAATCAAATTATTTGTAATTTTTAATTTCATTCCGATTATTATATTTATCTTTGTGCTGCAAAGTTACAAAAAAGTTTTTACTACATAGCATTGAGTACAAAGGAATTTATAAATCAAATAGTTATAGAGTTCGGATTCGAGCCTACAGAGGATCAGATGAATGCTCTTGATACGTTTGCCCGCTTTCTTTCAGATCGCAGTCAGCATTGCGTTATGATTATGCGCGGTTCGGCTGGAACAGGTAAGACTTCGCTTGCGGGTGCTATGGTTCGCACCTTTACTCGATTGGGACAGAAGTTGCTGCTGATGGCTCCAACGGGTAGGGCAGCAAAGGTGTTCTCATTGAATAGCGGTATGCCTGCATTCACCATTCACAGAAAGATTTATCGTGAGAAGAGTTATTCGGGTATTGACGGGAAGTTCAACCTGAATGACAATATGCACAAGAATACTTTGTTCATGATTGACGAGGCATCGATGATTGGTTCTGGAAATGGCTCAATGAATAGTGATTTTGGTTCGGGTGATTTGTTGTCTGATCTTATACAATATGTATATCAGGGTGACAACTGTCGCATGATGCTTGTAGGCGATAAGGCTCAGTTGCCACCTGTTGGCGAGGATGAAGCACCCGCTCTTAATCGCATGCTGCTTGAAGGCTATGGAATAAAAGTGTATGAATGTGACTTAAACGAAGTGTTGAGACAGAGCAAAGACAGTGGAATACTTTATAATGCCACACTCATTAGGCAGATGATAACGCATGATGAAGCCACAGAATTACCCAAAATAAGTTTTACAGGTTTTGCAGACATCGTGATGATGCCAGGAAACGAACTCGTAGAAAGTTTAAGTTCAAGCTATTCTGATGTAGGTATGGACGAGACAATGGTGGTGACGCGAAGCAACAAAAGGGCCAACATCTATAATCAGGGCATAAGAAACACTATTCTAGACAGAGAGGAAATGCTTTGCTCCGGAGATATGCTTATGGTGGTGAAGAATAAGTATCTGGAAACAAACGAACGACAATTATCGTTCATAGCAAATGGTGATAGAGTGAAAGTGATAAGAGTGAGGAATATACGCGAACTGTATGGTTTCAACTTTGCGAACGTGATGCTGTCGTTTCCAGATTATGACAATTACGAAATAGAACAGATTGTGATTCTTGACACGCTGATGTCTGAAGCTCCAGCACTTACACGCGAGCAGAGCGAAAAACTATATGAGCGAGTCATGGAAGACTATGCAGACATTCCGCACAAGCGCGACAGAATGATGAAGTTGAAGCAAGATGATTATTTCAATGCTTTACAAATTAAATATGCTTATGCCATCACTTGCCATAAGGCACAAGGCGGACAATGGGCGCACGTGTATCTAGACCAAGGATATATGACTGATGA
>JAGPJJ010000153.1:0-2143 GCA_018054505.1 Prevotella sp. | reverse complement strand
GAAAGGTTGATATTCACCCATTCAGCCTCTTTTGCTCCAAGAGCCTTTAGTTCCTGAATAGCTTTCTCTGCTCTTTCTTTGTTTCTTGCACCCACTAGCACATGCCAGCCTTTCAATGCAAGATGTTTGCTAATTCCAAATCCAATGCCTTTGTTAGCACCAGTAATAAGAACTTTATTCATATTGATGATATTTATATTATATGTTAGTTTCTTTTGCTTCGAGATATTCAGCGAAAATGATAGCAGCACTTTCAACTTTCTTTACGCAGGGACGTCGTTGATAGTATTCTGCTGTGCGTTCAGAGGCTTCATAGCTTGAATGGGCTACATCCTCCTTGTTGAGTTTAAGTAGGTCTGCACAGATAATAGAACTATTGCGCTCTTTGAATTTAGCCAATAGTTCTTGTATCACTTTGTAGCAAGCCGACTTTCCTTCTCTGTCAGAGCCTTCAGTTTGTCCGCAGTCAAGTCCGGCAAGAATCACCATTCCCGATACCGCACCGCACATCATTCTCATTCTTGCTACGCCACCACCAAATCCAGCAGCAACTTTCTTTGCGGTGTTATCGTCCATACCATATAAATCAGCAAATGCTGTTACAACGCTTTGGCAGCATCCGTAACCTAGCATAAAATTATCTATCGCTTTTTGTACTCTGTCTTCAAGTTCCTTTTTCATCTTTCAATTATTGCTGTTATGTATTCGTCAAATTCACCCTCAAAATATATTATTTGGGCTAATGATGGCAAAGTTACAATATTTTGTTTTAAATCCAATACCTTTGTTGTAATTTCTCTGTATACCATTTATATGGTAGATGGGTATGCCGTATTTGTGTTATTAATATACCACACGGAAGGTATTGTTTACCTAGTGAAAACCCCATAACTTTGCAAATGTGAAAATTAATAAATTAGTTGTAATTGAAAATTAAAATTATGAATACAAATCACATGATTCGAATGTGCAACCGATGTTGCGCTATTTCTATTTAAGAAGACACCGACAAATAAGATTTTGTCCGTCTACACGTTTGAGAGAATTTAAATATTGTACACTATAATATATTAGGGACAAAATGAGAAGAATAAGTAATGTAGTAAAAAGAGGTTTTCAGATTTTGAGTTTATTAGTTATTGTACCATCCATAGCACATCAGAGAGTAAGAATTAATGTTGATGGATCACCATTTTACTTATTTTAATTGTATATAAATTATGAAGATAAATATAAATTTGTGTGTATCACGAAGATACGCTCTAACCCTACTTGTACTCTTTACGTTAGTTAGTCATGCTTTTGCTCAGACGCTACATGGCACCGTAACAGATAAGAATACAGGTGAACCGATTATTGGCGCATCTATTAGCCTTAAAACAACGTCTGATGCCAAAGCAGTGGCTGTGAGCGATGAAGATGGTAAGTTCTCTATCAATGTAAAGAACTTCCCTTCAACGCTTGTTATAAGTTATATTGGCTATAAGAAAGAAGAGATTAATGTTTCCAAGGTTACCAATAGTAATCTAGACATTCATCTAACAGAAGACTTTCGTGGACTTGATGAGGTTGTTGTGACAGCTCTTGGTATATCAAAAGCCAAGAAAGCTATTGGTTACAGTGCACAGAATATTTCTGCAGCCGACCTTACTAGAGCACAGGACAATAATTTTCTTAACAATCTCAGTGGAAAGGTAGCTGGTCTTCGTATCACAGGCTCTCAGGGCGACCTTGGATCTAGTCGTATCGTAATACGTGGAGAGACATCAATAGCAGGAGAGAATCAACCTTTATTTGTGGTTGATGGAATACCTGTAGATAATTCTCAACTCAATTCTCAGAATGTAGGTCGTGACTTTAAAAATGCAATAGCCGATCTTAATCCAGAGGATGTTGATAATATAACAGTGCTTAAAGGTCCTAATGCGTCGGCTCTTTATGGTTCTCGTGCAGCTCATGGCGCTATTATCATAACTACTAAAACCGGAAAATCGCAGAAGGGATTGGGTGTCACCTTTACTAGTTCAAACAAATTGTCTTTTGCAGCAACTCTTCCTACTTATCAGAATATCTTTGGACAGGGTGCTGATGGACAGTTCAGTTATGTTGATGGTAAAGGAGGCGGTGTGAATGATGGCGTTGA
>JAGPJJ010000152.1 GCA_018054505.1 Prevotella sp. | reverse complement strand
ACATCGCAACCTAGTATGACACAGTTGCTTGATATAACTGATGATAGTGATCCATTGAACATCTCAAAGGGTAATCCTGGGTTAAAGCCTTCGTTTACCAATAACTTCCGTTTATTCTACAATAATTATATTGAGAAAAAACAAAGGGCAATAATGACATTCATCAATTATAGTAATACTAGCAATGACATAAGTAGCATGGTTACATATAATGAAGCTACTGGAGGCCGTATTACTCGTCCTGAAAATATAAACGGCAACTGGAATGTAAGAGGTGCATTTATGTTTAATACGGCTATTGACTCTGCTGGTGTTTTCAACGTAAATACGTTCACAAATGTGAACTATAATAATTATGTTGCATTTACCTTCTTGAACAACGAATCACAAAAGACAACTACTCGTTCTTCATCTTTAGGTGAAAGAATTGAGACGAGTTATCGTAATAGTTGGTTGGAGTTTGCTCTTGACGGTTCGTTGAACTATACCCGTAGCCGTAATAAACTATCAATTAATAGTAATCTCGACACTTGGCAATTTGCTTATGGAGGTTCTGTGAACATAAGTCTCCCTTGGGGCACAAGTTTGGCTACAGACCTTCATAATAATAGTCGTAGAGGATATAGTGACAATTCAATGAATACCAATGAGCTAGTTTGGAATGCTCAGCTTTCGCAAGGCTTCCTTAAAGGTAGTCCCCTTACTGTGAGCCTGCAATTATATGATATTCTCCATAACCAGAGTAATTTCAGTCGTACGATAAGCGCTATTCAACGTAGCGATACACAATACAACAGCATCAATAGTTATGCGATGTTGCATGTAATATATCGTATGAATATCTTTGGTGGAAAAGATGCACGTATGAATATGCGCGGTCCTGATGGTGAAGGTCCTAGAAGAGGTGAACGTCCTGGCGGTGGCCGTGGAGGTATGGGTGGACATCGTGGTGGTCCAGATGGTGGACGTCCATTTTAATAAAATGATAGAATAACATATTTATGAATAACCCCCGAAAGTTATATAACTTTCGGGGGCTAATTTTAAAATGTATCTATATTAAAATATGCCTAATTTTCCAAATAGAATCAATGTTCCTAAACCTAAAACAAGTGTTACAACTCCTACAGATAATCCAACCTTTAACATGTCGTTTTGCTTAATTAAACCAGTTGAGAAGGCAATAGCATTTGGAGGTGTGCTAATAGGCAGGCACATTGCTGCACTTGCTGCAACGGCTATACCAACAAGGATAGTTACAGTTCCGCCAATAGCTCCAAGTTTATCACCCATACCTTTGCAAACAACAGCCAAGATAGGAAGTAAAAGTGCAGCTGTAGCCGTGTTGCTGATAAAGTTGCTTAGACCATAGCATATCAGACAAGCTGTAATTAGAATAATAAATGGATTCCATTGACCAAACGGAATACTCTTTATTGCATTCTCTGCAAGCCCAGTTCCATTCATAGCCATTCCTAAAGCAAAGCCTCCGGCAACCATCCAGATAACAGACCAGTCTATATCTTGCAGGTCTTTTGAAGTGATGACACCAGTCAGTGCAAATACAGCTATAGGTAGCATTGCTGTGGTATTGGCATTAATACCGAAAAGTTCATGTCCAAAAATCCATAGTAATATAGTTGTTACGATTGTAACTCCAACAACAATAGTTCGCCAATTGTGTGTAACTTCTCCGTTTATTTGAAGTTCAATAGTCTTTTGTGTGAATGGGAAAAAATGAAGGATGAGTCTCCATGCAACAATCATCAGGATTATAACCAAAGGAATCATTATTATCATCCATTGCGTAAAAGTGATACCAAGATTAATGCCCGTCGGGTCGTTTAAATATTTTATAGCAAATATATTAGGTGGTGTTCCAATAGGTGTTCCCATACCACCAAGGTTTGCACCAATGGGAATTGCCATAGTCAAAGCCATGCGCCCTTTTCCGTTGGCTGGTAATGCTTTAAATACTGGTGTAAGGAATGTTAACATCATTGCGGCTGTGGCAGTATTAGAAATAAACATGGAGAATACTCCTGTTATGAGTAGAAAACCTAATAATACGTTCTCACTCTTTTTGCCAAATGGCTTTATAAGTGTTCTAGCCATTAGCACATCAAGTCCGCTTTTTGTAGCGGCGATAGCAATTATAAATCCACCAAGAAAGAGGATAATCGTGGGATCGGCAAAACACGCCATGACACCAACATGGTCAAGAAGTTTTCCATATTGCCCTTCCTTTCCCTGAAGAAAAGAAAATGAAGAATCACTTACACAGAATAGCAACACAAAGATAATTGTTACTGACGTAGCCCATGCTGGTATAGCCTCTGTAATCCATAAAAGTACAGCCATTACGAATATAGCTATGACGCGTTGTTGTACGATAGTTAAACCATCAATGCCAAACATTGATGTTGGAAGATTCCAAACTAATAATGTTACAAGAGCCGTTATGGCAAATAACACAAATTTCTTTTTGTTAAAATCTCCCGATAAAACTTTTTTTAATGAATCTTGCATAATAATGTTTTTATGGTTTAATTGATAATGGTTATGGGCAAAGATACGATTTTAAAATGTTGTTATCAAGTGAAATAACCGTTTTTTTAATTAAATATATTCTTTTGTTTGCATATATCATTGTTTTGTATTAATTTCGCAACCGCAAATGGTTCATAGCGATGATTAAAAGGGAATAAGGTGTAAGTCCTTAACAGTCCCGCTGCTGTAAGCGATGTTTATGAATAAGTTTATACCACTGGTAATACCGGGAAGGTGCTTGTTTTAAGTCGTGTAGTCAGAAGACCTGCCTTTGTAATTTAATATTTTCCAATTCTCGAGGAAGAATGAGAAAGATCTTATTGTGCATTATATTATGTTTGACTTATGATAGTTATGTCATGGCTCAAAGTGACTCTATATTACTTGATGATGTAGAAGTTATAGCTAGTGCCCATAAAAATAGGGTGCTTTCTACGGCTCCATTGCAGAATATTAGTAGCACAGATTTTTTGAAGTTCGGAGTTACTGATATTTCAGATGCACTTCATCGTCTTGCAGGTATCAATATTCGTGATTATGGAGGTACTGGTGGTATGAAGACTGTTTCTGTAAGAGGACTAGGAAGTCAGCATACCGGTGTTTCTTATGATGGTATTTTATTAAGCGAATGTCAGAATGGTGAAATTGATTTATCACGTTATTCATTGAATAATGTAGGGAACGTGAGTCTTGCTATCGGTGACAATGATGACATCTTTATTCCTGCTCGTCAAGCTGCTTATCCTGCAGTGCTTTCAATAGAGACATTGAAAATGTTGCCGACTGATTACAGTGCTCACATGCTTACTGAGTTAAAGACGGGTTCCTTTGGCTTGTTTAATCCTTTTGTGAAATATACTCAAAGATATAGCGATTCTTTTGTCGCTAGCGTTGCTTCTGAATATACTCATGCTGACAATAACTTTCCTTTTACACTGAAGAATATAAGTTTGATTACTCACGAGAAGCGTGTGCATAATAAAATGGATAGTTATCATGGAGAAGTAGACCTAAGATGGAGTATTAATAAATTGTCTAATCTATCGACAAAGATATATTACTATGACAACAACAGGCAATTACCTGGTCAGGTGATATATTATACCAATATCAGTGGGCAGAGTCTGCGTGACAGAAATGCTTTTTTGCAGACCTATTTTACAACACGCAATACTAGCGGAAATCTTAGTTTGAAAGTTCATGCTAAAGTCAACTGGGCTGCATCAATATATAAGGATAACGTTTATCCTGATGGGATTAAGGATGCCAGCTATTGGCAACGTGAATATTATGGAAGTGCAAGTCTGTTGTATACACCTGTTAATCATTTGGCTTTTGACTATTCGTTGGATTATGCCTATAATAATCTCAATAGCAGTCTTGCTACTGATACACGACCTTATCGCAACACCATCATGCAGAGTTTCACGGCAAAATATTCCATCAGTAGGTTTACTGCGATGGCACGTCTTCTTCATTCTGTTTACCTTAATGATGAAAAGGATGGCGAGGGGAGTAAGAATATGCGAAGACTTTCACCTAGTTTCTCATTATCATATAAATTACTTCAAAATCACGACTTGTTTATAAGGGCTTCTTATAAGAGTATTTTTAGAGCTCCAACGTTTACAGAAAGCTATTATTATCTTTATGGTAGTCGTGATTTAAAGCCTGAAATCACAAAGCAATTTAACTTAGGTGCTACGTGGAGACAGAGTTTCTCTCATCGCATGGATTTAGAAGCTACTTTAGATGGTTATATTAATAATGTAAAAGATAAAATTGTCGCAGTACCTTATAATATGTTTGTATGGACACATATTAATGTTGGTAAGGTTCTTGTTCAAGGTGTTGATGCGTCAATTCTTGCCTCATATCATTTTGATTCACGGCAGACTATTTCGTTATCTAGTAATTATACGTATAACAAATGTGAGAACCGAACAAGTAAGACTTCAGAATATTATCTTAATCAGTTGGCCTATATGCCTGTTCATTCAGGAAGTGCCTCGTTTAGCTATGAGAATCCTTTGGTTAACTTAAGCGTTCATGGTACTGGTATGAGTATGCGCTGGGCAAACAATGAACATTATGA
>JAGPJJ010000151.1 GCA_018054505.1 Prevotella sp. | reverse complement strand
CTTTTGTGAAGAATTATTTTGTTGAATTTTCACACGATCCTATACGACCAGTTTTTTGGACAATCCTAATATTTGCAATTACGCATTTTATCATAGTTCATGGTGTAAGAAATGGTATTGAGAAGGCTTCAAAGCTTATGATGCCTACTCTCTTTGTGCTTCTCTTAGTTATTGTCGTGGCATCATGTATGCTTCCTGGAGCATCAAAAGGCATTGATTTTTTGTTGAAACCGGATTTCTCAAAAGTTAATAGCGATGTTTTTCTTGGAGCGTTGGGACAGTGCTTTTATTCATTAAGTATAGGTATGGGATGTCTTTGCACATACGCTAGTTATTTTAGCCGTCACACCAATATTACAACATCTGCAATACAGATAGGACTAATAGACCTTATGGTAGCGATACTTGCAGGATTGATGATTTTTCCAGCCGCATTTTCTGTAGGAATAAGTCCGGATAGTGGTCCTTCGTTAATATTTATCACTTTGCCGAATGTCTTTAATCAGGCATTTTCTTCAGTGCCTATCATTGGATGGTTTGTATCTTTGATATTCTATTTCTTATTATTTCTAGCAGCTCTCACCTCATTGATATCTCTTCATGAAGTAAACACTGCATTTTTCTATGAAGAACTTCATATATCAAGAAAATCAGGTGCTTGGATAGTTACAATATTTTGCTGCATTATCGGTGCTCTATGTTCTATATCTGTAGGACAGAAACATACAATGTCTCTTTTTGGTTTGAATCTTCTTGATTTGTTTGATTTTGTAACAGGTCAATTAATGCTTCCTGTTGTAGGAATGTTTATGAGCCTTTTTGTAGGCTGGTATATTCCTAAGCAGATTGTTATAGATGAATTGTCAAATTGGGGCACGCTAAAGTGTGGCTTTTATAATTTGTTTATTTTTGCAATGCGTTTTGTATGTCCATTGTGCATACTTGCTATAATGCTTCATCAGTTTGGAGTGATTTAATTTTATATTTATGTCAGAAAGAGGTAATTTTGGAACTAAGATAGGTGTTATCTTGGCGACTGCAGGGTCAGCCGTTGGTTTAGGAAATATATGGCGTTTCCCATATATGACAGGTCAGGATGGTGGAGCTGCCTTCATTATAGTTTATCTTGTATGTGTTTTTATTTTGGGTATTCCTGGAATGGTAGCTGAGTTTGTTGTTGGCCGCCATTCTGCTGCAAATGCTGCACGTGCATATTATAATCTTGGTGGCCGCAAGTGGTCATTGATAGGTTATGGAGGAGCAATCACTTCAATGATTATATTTGGTTTTTATGCCGTTGTTGCTGGTTGGTGCTTGCAATACTTATTTGCTTCAACGATGGGACAGCTTAATGGTGATGTTAATTATGTGCAGAATTATTTCAAGACATTCTCTTCTGATCCGATTAAACCTTTATTTTGGACTGTTGCCTTTATTATAATCACTCATTTTGTGGTTGTAAAGGGAGTTAGAAAAGGAATAGAACGTGCATCAAATATACTTATGCCAACACTCTTTATCTTGTTGTTCATCATTGTTGGTGCATCTTGCATGTTGCCTGGAACTAGAAGCGGATTAGAATTTCTTTTCAAACCAGACTTTTCAAAGGTGACACGAGGTGTCTTTTTGGATGCCTTGGGACAGGCTTTCTTCTCTTTATCTTTGGGAACGGCATGTCTTTGTACCTATGCAAGTTATTTTAGTAGACAGACAAATCTATTGAAATCGGCAGTACAGATAGCAGGCATAGATACCCTTGTTGCTATCCTAGCAGGATTAATGATATTTCCAGCTGCGTTTTCTGTAGGAGTACGTCCTGATAGTGGTCCTTCGTTGATATTTATTACCCTTCCATCTGTATTTCAGCAAGCTTTTGCAGGTATGCCTTTGCTTGGATACATAATAGGAGTGTTCTTTTATGGACTTCTAGTCTTAGCAGCGTTAACTTCAACAATATCAATGCATGAGATAGGAACTGCTTTGTTTTATGAGGAACTGCATATCAGTCGTTCAAAAGGTGCTTGGATCGAGACTACTGTCTGCATTATTATAGGTATATTTTGTTCTTTGTCATGTGGAGCAGTAGATATTACAGTATTTGGAAAGTCGTTTCTTAATTTCTGCGATTTCCTCACTTCTGATATTTTATTACCTTTGGGAGCTTTCTTAACTTGTATTTTTGTTGGATGGCTTGTTCCTAAGAATATCGTTAAGGACGAAATAACCAATTGGGGTACTTTATCTTCACGTTTTTATAGCATATGGCTTTTTGTCGTACGTATCATCTGCCCTATATGTATAGGCTCCGTTTTTTTGCATCAATTTGGACTAATTTAATATGTTTTTGAGAGAGTTTCTTTACTTTAATAAATCTGATCGTCGTGTAATACTATTTCTGCTTACCATAGCGGTATCTGCATTAGTGGCTTTTTTCTTTTTGGGTGGTGATGGAATGTCAAACTCTGGGTATGGATATCAATCAAAACGCAGAGAATATGAGAATGGTAAATACTATCGCCATTATCCAAATAAGTATTATTATGTAGCTGGACAGAAAGCAGAATTGTTTCCGTTTGATCCTAACACTGCAGATAGTACAGAACTGCTACGTTTAGGCTTGCGTCCTTGGCAGGTACGTAATATCTATAAATACAGGTCGCATGGTGGTATTTATCGCACCTCTACTGATTTTGCAAGATTATATGGACTCACTCAAAAGCAATTCCGAGAAATGCAGCCATACATTCGTATAAGTTCTGATTATAGTCCTGCATCTCTCTTACCTGAAGTGGCAGCAAGACAAGCACACCATGATAGTATTGTTGCTAAATATTCAATAAAGATTAAGGCTGGTGAACATGTTCAGCTTAATTCTGCCGATACAGCTATGCTACAACGTGTTCCTGGTGTAGGTTCCTATTATGCCCACGAAATAGAAATATATCGACGTCGTTTAGGAGGTTTTTCAAATGTTGAACAATTGAAGGAGATTGATGGCTTTCCTGAATCCTCCCTAAAGTATTTTACGGCTAGTTCTATGAGTATAGCTAAACTAAACGTAAACAAGCTTTCTTTGAATCAACTTAAACGCCATCCCTACATATCTTTTTATCAGGCTCGTGATATTGTTGATTATCGTCGTTTGCGTGGTCCAATAAAAAGTCTGGATGACCTACGACTTCTTAAAGATTTCCCTCCTGAAGAAATCGAACGACTACGTCCTTATGTAGAGTTTTGAATTATTAAAGAATTAATTTCTTATTAGAATATAATCAAGTATGCTTTCGTATTAAAATCAACTCGTAAGGATTATGAAGTTAATAGCTATATATACTACATGAAGTTTTTTAACATGGATTTCTGCTGAAATATTATATATATTTAGGAGATAAATATTCTTCGATCTAATAAATATTTTTTTATCATTTCGTAGCGCTCTAAAAATATGATCTGCTCTAAAAATAATAAAGTGGTCGGCGAATTATCACTGACCACTTTATTCACGACAACAGCTAAGTGATTGATTGTCAATTCCGAAGCTTTAAATTTGTCGGGATGAGGCGATTCGAACGCCCGACCCCTACGTCCCGAACGTAGTACGCTACCAACTGCGCTACATCCCGATTATTTAAATCGTTGCGGATGCAAAGATAATCAAATTTCTTGAAAGCAGATATTTTTTTAAATAAAAATTTGCCAGTGTGGGATAAAAAGCCTATCTTTGCACTCGCAAAACAAAAAGCATGGTGCCATAGCTCAGTTGGTAGAGCAAAGGACTGAAAATCCTTGTGTCCCCGGTTCGATTCCTGGTGGTACCACTTCCTCCTTTCATTAAGCCGTTTAGTCTCATTCGTGAGACTGGCGGCTTTCTTCGTTTACGCCCATTTTGTGCGTATTTCCATTGTTATAAATTCCATTATGCCCTAAAGAATGTATAGTCCAAAACACTCCTATCTATAGTAATGTCAAATCTAAAGCAAAATGGTTATTACCATATAGTCTGACGATTAATAATAGATACAAGGGAAAATTTTGAGGGTTGGTTTGCATGACAAGACGCTATATTTGTTTGTCTGTTCTTTGTCAATTTAGGGGGGTAGAACTATTTCTGCTAAAGCTATATTGGATTGAATGACAACCAATCAGGTAAGGTGAGACAACTTATTTAATAACAAATGGAAACCAATTCCAACTAACGCTACGCTACCAGAAAAAGTTTTTTCAATGCCACTAATGTCATAATGTCACTAGCCCCTTGTTTATAAGGGTTTGACGAGTGACATTAAGTGACATTATCGGCCTAAAAGTGACATTAAATTGCAAAACACACTTATTTTTGGCGATTTTTCACAAAATATGCAACACATATATAGACACTTTTTTGTTTATGATGGTCTGTTCTCGTCATTATGTGCGCTATACTTTGCAGTGTGCCTAGGCGTTACCTCAAAATCTAACTATAAATATAGTGGCAATTATCTGCTATCTTATTCTTGCAATATTTCAGATTATGATATGTTTATCAGTCCTAAGTAATATCCTTTTTGATTTTCAACAATTCTATTACCCAACGTGTGTAATAGCATTACTCACGTTATGTAACACGGTTACACACGTTGTGTAATCAAGTTACATACGTTGTGTAATCGGGTTACA
>JAGPJJ010000150.1:1566-4658 GCA_018054505.1 Prevotella sp. | reverse complement strand
CAGACCAACATGACCGTTATTGACGGTATGTTGCAAAGCTATGAAGCTGTGATTTCTGCAAAGACAGGTCATATCAATATTCATGAGGCTGGAGCCGTTGAATTTACAGGTCATAAGGTAATAGACCTTCCTGCCCACGATGGTAAGATGAGCGCAAAGGAATTAAGCGATTATATGAACTGGTTTGTGAATGATGAAAGCACAGAACATCTAGCTCAACCAGGAATGGTATATATCACTTATCCTACCGAATACGGAACAATTTATTCAGCAGAAGAAATAAACAATATATATAATGTTTGCAAAGAGTATAGTCTTCACCTGTTTATTGATGGAGCAAGAATGGGTTACGGAATAATGTCGCTAAAAAGTGATGTTGACCTACAATTCATTGCCTCTCATTGTGATGTTTTCTATATTGGTGGCACAAAGGTTGGAGCATTATGTGGAGAAGCTGTAGTTTTTCCAAATGGAGCCCCCAAGCATTTCTTCACCACGATAAAGCAGCATGGAGCATTAATGGCAAAAGGTAGACTTATCGGTCTACAGTTTGATGCATTATTTACCGACAACCTGTATCTTGAAATTTCAAGACATGCAATAGAAATGGCAGAAAAGATGAAGCAGATGTTTGCAGCAAAGGGCTATAAGTTCTTTCTTAACTCACCTACTAATCAGCAGTTTGTTATAATTCCGAATGACAAGATGAAAGAACTTGAACACCAAGTTATGTTCACTCATTGGGAACCTTATGACGCCCAAAACTTCGTATGCCGTTTTGTAACTTCATGGGCAACAACCGATGAAGACCTAAATATTTTAAGCGAGATTATTTAATCTCGCTTTTTTATTTCTATAACCACAACTCGTCACAATAAATAATTATTTATTATCGGACAGCAATATTTTTTTATAGTTTGATTATAGTACCAAGAAAAGAGCTTGTCTTACTAAACCATGAAACTCTGACCATCTAGCTCCAGAATTTAATTAACAAAACATAGTTACTACCTAAATATAGCAGTCACTTCATTTGACGATATAACTAAGTTCTAAATCGTAAAATCTTTTGTAATGGCACCATCATACGTTTTGATGGAAAGATGTATGATATAGCCTTTCGGCAATGTGACTATAGGTACACTTATATATCCTTTGGTAGAATAATACTCAGGTACTCCATTTTGATCATGATACATACGAAGGCATAACTCATGAGTACCATCGGATTTTGACACCACACCATCATTAATCATTGAAATTACCTGAGAACTAGTTGAACCATCCTGTTGTCCTGTCTTAACATAAAATCCAATATTTAGATATTTGCGGTTGGTGCTTAGCCATGCACTCTCAAAATTAACTGGATCGGTATGTATTGACTTAAAATCACTCAGAGGATGATATGCAACAACTGGCACACGCGAAATGCTATATGCCGTTGTTGTGTTATTGTTTACAGTATTATAATAATAAAGCAACGCACGATAATCAGAGTCAGACTTTGCTGCCCAGTCAGCAGAAACATGCGGACTTAAAACTAACGAATCACCATCATCAGTTATCGCATAGTTAATTTCTTTCGCTGAAGCTGTGTGAGCCTCAACGAAATCTGCCTTGATGTAAGAGTACTTTCCATCTCCACTATCGTAAGTATCGTTTTTACATCCCAAAAGAGTAAACACGACTAAAGCTCCTATTATAATAAAGTTTCTTTTCATCTTACGGATAAATAATTTCTCAAAGGATTAGCATACATCGTCAGCATTCGTTCGCGAAGGAAATCTTCATCCTTATTAGGAAGTTCAATCTTAGCTAACTGACCTGATATATATGCTTCAAACTGAGCTTTCTGTTCTTGAGAATAAGACTTACCAGCAAAGTCAGAAGAACCATTGAGCAGATCCAAAGCCACATAGTTTCCTGGATAAAGCATATAACCGTTGTATATGGCCTTATCGATATGTTCAGCAACAATTCTATACAAATCTGTCTTTGGCACATCTGGTCCTATCGTATCAAGGAAATCATCTATGCATTCAGCACATTGATAATGCACATGGCCCTTATATCCTATAATACCAGTCTGCATACTCACGATATCATCCTGAGGTCCTTTCTTCCAACCTTCCACGTCGCGTTTCAACTGAAACTCACGTGCTTTAAGGAAGTCACAAGAATCATATTCATAAGATATAGAAAGCGGAACTATATGTAAGTTCTTAAGACGATCGATAACACTGCCACTGCCGCCCATTGTCATCATTTTAAGAATTGCCTCCTGGGTGCGGTCATTGCTATCCTTTGCTCTACCCTCTCGTTGTGCAATCCAAATATTCTCATGTTTTTGGCTTACTGCGAAATGCATATAATCAGACAAACGCTTGCTAGACATAAGCATTTGGCGCATAGGCAATCCACGCTCAACGATAAAGCTCTTGTTAACTCTCACTAAATCTTTTACCCAAGGAAGTGAAAGAAGATTATCACCAATAGCGATTTCGCATGTCGTCGTGAATTTTGCATCAACAAGTAATTTATCCAATATACCAGAGTCAAGAACGATGTCACGATGATTGCTCACAAAGGTATAGCGCTTTGTGTTATCTATTTTGTCAGAATTCATCTCACATCCGGAACTCGCCTTCTTGAGAATGTTTCCAATAAAATCATAGCTGAAAGCTAATTGAAACTCATAACCATTTTTGCAACTGCGCATCTTTTTGGCAATAGCATCAAACGGTACACCTGGATACAAATAAGCTAAAACGCTTTTAAACTGTTCATTTGAAAGCAACCTATCATACGCCGCCGGGAGATCATCTTCCTCCCAAGGGCGTATATCATCGAACTCTTTTGGTATAATCATATTTTCAGAATTGATTTTCAACTATATCGCCAAGCACGTCCTTTATATCAAGACCTGCGGCACGAACTTGCTGAGGAATAAAACTTGTTACTGTCATACCTGGAGTGGTATTAATTTCAAGCATATTCACAACATCGTTTCCTTCCTTATCCTTAGAAATAATATAATCTATACGGATGATACCATTTGCATGAAGAATGTCATAGATACGACTTGTTTCAGA
>JAGPJJ010000150.1:0-1466 GCA_018054505.1 Prevotella sp. | reverse complement strand
TTGTCTATATCAGCGGTATCACCGTTATCAAAGTTTACATGCCAATCAGTACCCTTCACATCAACAATAAAAATATTGTAACGTTCCTTGTCAAAGAAAGAGTATAATCCCTGAGCTGATCTCAAAGATACATCATGTTCTGATGAATCACCACCACAAACGATGGCTATGTTTCTCTTTAAATTTTCCATTTTATTATATATATTTTTTATTCTCCAAAAGTATCTTGTGTCGTACCTTTTATGTAACCTCTCCACTTATCAATGAGATTACTGAAGTCTTCAGGCCATTCTGAATTAAAATCCATCTGCTTTCCTGTTGTAGGATGTACAAAGCCTAAAGTCTTAGCATGTAAAGCCTGACGAGGACAAATCTTAAAACAATTCTGAATAAACGCCTTATACGTACTACTGCGCTGTCCGCGAAGTATCTCGTTTCCTCCATAAGTTTCATCAGCAAAAAGAGGATGGCCGATATTCTTCATGTGTGCACGTATCTGATGTGTGCGTCCTGTCTCTAGTACACACTCTACAAGAGTTGTATATCCGAAACGTTCAAGAACTCTATAATGAGTTATTGCAGGTTTACCAATTCCACTATCGGTAGGAAACACCTTCATGCGCAATCTATTTTTAGGGTCGCGGGCAATATTTCCTTCTATGCTGCCCTCGTTTTCAACAACATTTCCCCACACGAGTGCATTATAACTGCGATGTGTAGTCTTGTTAAAGAACTGCTTTCCCAATTCTGTCTTTGCATTAGAAGTTTTAGCTACAACAATAAGTCCACTTGTATCCTTATCAATTCTGTGAACAAGTCCAACTTCAGGGTCATTTGCATCAAATCCCTCTAAATCCTTTAAATACCATGCAATGGCATTGATCAAGGTTCCTGTAAAGTTGCCTGCTCCTGGATGAACCACCATACCAGCTTTTTTATTAACAACAATGACATCATCATCTTCATAAGCTATATCAAGCGGAATATCCTCGGCAACAATACTAGTATCATGCTTAGGACGATCCAGAACAAGAGTTATCACGTCATTGGGGCGCACCTTATAGTTACTCTTAACCGGCGTTCCGTTCACACGGATAAATCCGGCTTCTGCAGCCTGCTGAATTCGATTACGGCTCTGATACGGATTCTTCTCTGAAAGAAACTTATCAATACGTACCTGAGTCTGTCCCGGGTCAACCTCTATCTTCCAATGTTCATAGAGTTGTTGATCGTCAGTTTCAAATTCTTCAACTTCGTTTATATCTTCAATCATTTATTTATCTTTATGGTGTTGTCTTGTTTGATTCAGAATGTGCAGGTTCTGTAGATTCATTACCAGTTACTACTTCAAACTGATCTACATCTCCATTATTCTCGTCTACATCAGGACTCGTCGGGTCTACATAATCCACAGAATCAGCGGCATCTCTCTTTCCGTTACCAACCTGAATGATAAGTTTATCCTC
>JAGPJJ010000149.1 GCA_018054505.1 Prevotella sp. | reverse complement strand
AATAAGTACACGTTATGAAAGATTTTGCAGCAATAGACTTTGAAACAGCTAATAATGAGCGTTCATCAGTCTGCTCCGTGGGCATCGTCATAGTTCGTGACGGCGAGATAGTGGACAAATTCTACTCACTCATCAAGCCCGAACCGGAGTATTACAACTATTGGTGTAGCCAGGTGCATGGCTTGTGCACTGCCGATACAGAAGATGCGCCCATCTTCCCTGAAGTGTGGAAACAGATAGAGCCAAAGATAGCCGGTCTCCCTCTCGTAGCCCACAACAAGGCGTTCGACGAGAGCTGTCTGAAAGCGGTCTTCCGTATCTATCAGATGGACTATCCCGGTTATCCGTTCTACTGTACCTGTGTGGCTTCACGCCGAGTCTGGCCACAAGGTAGTCATACTCTTGATGTAATTGCAGCCCGCTGCGGTTATGATTTGTCAAACCATCATCATGCCTTGGCCGACGCAGAAGCCTGCGCAGCCATTGCATTACAAATACTATAAAATATGAGCTCAATAAACAATTTAAAGGATAGGTTAAAGGACATAGGTTACAAGACAACCATTACCCTATCAAATTATATTCAACTGCTGAAAGGATCTGGAAGCTTCGTCATTCCTGACTATCAGCGTGGTTATGTTTGGGGACAGAGAAAGAAAAATTCGCAATCTGATTCTGTCTCTTTCTTAATCAATTCACTTAAGGAATCATACAAACATAAAAGTGATATATTCCTTCAAGGGATAACTGTGCATGAAAAGAAAGAATCCTTTGATATTGTTCTCGTAGATGGTCAACAAAGGACAACTTTCTTCTATCTTCTACTGAAATATACGGGCTACAAAGATTATATAAGTATCAAATATGATATTCGTAAGGAATCCAACGACTTCCTAAATAATCTAGACAAGGAGGATTGTTCCCGCAATGATACAGAAGAATACCAAGATATTTTTTTCTTTAAAAGAACACTGCGTATATTCGCAAGGGAGTTAAAGGATATTGATAAAGAAGATTTTAGAAAATATATTTTGGAACATGTAAAGTTTTTATTCGTTATCATTCCTGAAGAACAGGCTAAGATAGTTTTCACTATGATGAATGGCAATAAAGCCAAAATGACGGATGAGGAGCTAATTAAAGCAGAATTGTTGCGATGCGCATCCCTTGAACATAACTTGTTTAGCGAAGCAGAACATATCGCTCTTCGGGGACGATTGGCACGAGAATGGGATTCATGGCTCTATTGGTGGAGTGACAAAAATGTTGAATCGTTTTTTAGGACAGGAGGCAAACAATTGGGTTGGTTGCTCCCACTAGTCAGCGAGAGTAGTAAAGTAAATTTTAATGGTTTTAAGGACAAACTTCTTAAGTCGCAGACGATGAAGCAGTCTAAGAGTGTGTTCAAGAAAATGAGACTTCTTCAAAAGTCGATAGAAGATGCTTATAATCATTCAATTTCGTACAATTATTTAGGAGTAATCCTTTATATTCGCAATAATGCAGAACAACGATTTGCCTTTCTCAGATGGTATTTTGGTATCAATCAGGATGGTTCCCATTCTAAGTCTATAGCTGAGTTAAAACGCTATTATGATTGGGCAATTATTGGTGTCAATCATGAGGATATAGTCGCAGTAAATGTTGAAAGATATTCCGATGCTCGTAATAGATTTCAACGTGAGTTAGAAAGCAATATGTTGTTTAGGTATCATTATGAAACAGCCTATCGGTGGCTATTACGTCAAAACATTAAGCAGGATAATCTTTATAGCGATAGAAAGTTCGATTTTAATATCGAATACAATCGTTCCTTGGAGCATGTATATCCTAAATCAAAAATAGGTCATAAAAATGATCAGAATATTGCTTTGGGCTGGAATGACGAACCTATTAAGGATGAATGCTCTATTGCCCTCTGGCGTGAAGAAATGGAATGGACGTGTAAAGAGGATCACCATATATACAATGGTTCTGAACACTGTATTGGAAATCTGGTACTTCTTTATAAGCGTGATAATTCAAAGTTCAACGATGCGGATTTTCGCAAGAAGAATCATTATTTTTTCACAGATCAAGATGATGAATCATTCAAAAGTCGTCATCTGATCCATACAACGATGGTCTTTTCTGATGTAAATTGGGAAGATAAAATCTCAGATAAACCATGGAACAAAGAGCAAGTTCCAATGCGTAAATATGCAGAAATCAAGGAATTTGAGAACGAATATCCTGAAATTTATAATAAAACGAATTAATTTATGGCACAGTTAATAAGTGGTAAGGCATATTCTCTTAGTGAAATATTTTGTGGTGAGAATGATAAAGTAATCATTCCAGATTTGCAGCGTGACTATTGCTGGGGAAATCCTATTTCAGATAATGCTGAGGATTCACTTGCAAGTTCCTTTATTGATAGTATCCTAAGGCTTGAAAAGTCGCAGGAGATTACTATGGGGTTGATTTATGGATATTATGATAAGGTGTTGACTCCATATCACTTACAACTCTGTGATGGGCAACAGCGTCTCACGACATTGTTCTTGATTATCGGAGTAATCAATAGAATGTTGCCTGGAAATAAATACAGAGATTTGCTCATTTCCAATTTTGAATTGCTAGAGGATGACTATGAACCGCATCTTCTCTATGGAATTAGAGAAAGTTCCTTGTATTTCTTAAGTGATCTTACATTGCACTATTTTCTTAAAGATAGTTTGTCTGTTAACGAATTGGGAGATCAGTCATGGTTCCTCAATTCTTATCATCATGATCCGACTATAGCTAGCATCATACGAGCCTTGACGACTATAGAATGTAAGCTCAAAGACTGTAAGAATTTAGAATTACTTGGCGATTTTCTTATACTTAAGCTCAAGTTCCTTTTTTATGATATGGATAATAGACAGAATGGAGAGGAAACTTTTGTAGTCATCAATACAACAGGAGAACCATTGACTGCCAACCAAAATTTAAAGCCACAGATAATGATGGCAAATCCATCTTATTCTAGGTGTACTAACGACAGCCAAAATGGAGTATTTAATGCAGCACAAGACTGGGAAATTATGGAAACCTGGTTTTGGAAACATCGGAAGAAAAATGAATATGACACATCTACAGAAGGAATGCTTGCATTTCTTCACTGTGTTCGTATTCTTGAAAGTGGGGATGAATCTTCATGGTATAAAAATTACGAGATATCAAATGATAAGTTTCCATTGTCTATATCAATGGATACTATTTGGAAGTGGTTCTGTGCATACAAACGTATGTATGAAACTGATTATGTCCGTTTGTTTACTCCTAAAATAAACTATCCAGAGACTCAGTCACATTATACCCAAAAAGAATTATATTCAATTCTTCCAACAATGGTATATTGTGCAAAATACCCAGAGGCATCTGTAAATAATATTCAAAGAGTATATCATATTCTCTGTAATATGGCAAGATATAGGAGTGTGTATAGATCACCAAAAAATGAGGCAATAAATGTTCCAGGCTATAGAATGTGTGAACTTATTAAATCACTTCCTGGTGAAGATATTCTTGGATTATTAGAACTCCCCAAATTCGATGTAGAAGAAGAAATATCCAAACTAACTTTTATCAAAACTACTGCTGTAGATGAAGAGCAAAGAAGACTGATAGAAGTATTATTTGCTGAAGCAGAAGACTTCAGTATATATGATGGTCAAATACAGACTCTTGTAACATGGAGTAATGGTTGCTATAACCGTTTATCAGAACTCTTCAATGCTATAAAGGAGTTGTGGATAATAGGAGCCAGTAGAAACAAACTCAGACAAGCTTTGCTTGCATATGGTATAGATGGATATCCTATGGATACAGGTACAGCAAACCTTACTTTGTGCTCAAAGACAGAATGGCGTACACTTTTCGAACAAAATGGAGAGAGTATACTATCTTTTATACAGACTTTCATTGAAGAGCGAAGTTTGGATTCAATCATTAAGAATAATATTGATAGGAATTCTCTGTATAATCCTTTAATCCAGAATATCGACTATCTGGATTTTGCCCAGGACCATAAGATTAGAGTCTATGCTCAAAATGTGATAGAAGTTATGGAAAAGACAAGGGCTAATGGAAACTATAAGTTATTCCATAATGGTGAAGTGTTTGAAAAGACTCTAGTAAAAATGGACTCTTGGGGTGGATTTCGCATCTGGTCAGACGGTAATGTTTCTGTATTTTATGCCAAAAGTTCAATGTACAATATAACACTAGATATGAATATCGAAAATGATGGATATAGAATAATAGCATGGTTGGATAGGGCTCCTAATAAGACATCTGTAAGACCGAGTGCTCTGAAAGATTTGGGGTTTGATAATGTTGAAGGGGTATGGTCATTGCCAATAATAGCTTCTCCTAAACAAGCAAAGGAAAAGTTCTCATATATAACCTATGAGTTAGACAAAAAAATGTTGGACTCATGATGATTTAGATATTCAACACCAGTCTAAAGACCTATATGTTGACGATAGCGCTGTATCGGTACCATGCGTAGCGGTGTAATCGGTACCATGCTATCGTCAATATTTCGATTGTGAGAAGATTGGTTGATTTGAACTACTCATAAGCTAAAAACTTGTAGTATCCCACTTCGTCATGGAAAGCTTGCGAGCAAGACTTACGACCTCTTAGT
>JAGPJJ010000148.1 GCA_018054505.1 Prevotella sp. | reverse complement strand
GAGCCGTAAATATATGTATCTATTAGGATAAGCATCATCTTACTTTTTTCAGTATAACAAGTAATCGCTTATTATACTGAAAAAGCCCAATTGTCATCAGTCAGGTTTTTGCCGTTAGCATAAATTTGATATACGCCTAGTGCACTGGCATAAATTATAACATCCTTTACATCTTTCATAACGACAATGTTTTTTCTGAACATGGGCATTGATGCTGTCTGTGTATGTGGAGCTGAAATCCATTGAGCTTCATGCAATCTCTCTTGTGCAGAAGCAGAATAAACAAAGCAGAATAGGATGATGATTAAAGATGAATATATTTTTGTCATAATGGTATTTAATGTTTTACTTGTTAGTTGCATTTTTTAATCTACTGCATAGGTATATCATTACACATTATTTTATGGATTTTCACAAGAATGTAAGAACAATTATAAGATAATTTAAGAATAAAAAGTTCTAAATATTTCTTAATAATGAACTATAGTTTAAAATAAAGCATTATATTTGCAGTCGTTAAAACGAACGTACGTTCATTAAAATAGATAATATGCCAAGACCAAAACAGAGTAGAATCATCTCTTCTTCGCCCCTTGTATCAGGCTTTCGCCCTTATGGACGTTGCTGTCATAGAAAGGATAGTATTCAACTAAGATATGATGAATATGAGTCTATCAGACTTATTGACTATGAAGGCCAGTTGCAAGATGTTGCTGCCAAGCAGATGAATGTGTCTAGACCTACATTGACGAGAATTTATGCTGAGGCTAGAAAGAAGATCGCTGTGGCTTTGGTAGAAGGAAAGAAAATAGTTATTTCAAATGATAATATAGAATTTGAAGATTATCAACAACAAAAATCAAACATACAAGTTATGAATCAGAAAATTGCAATCCCTACATCAGAGGGTAAATTGTGGCAACACTTCGGTAAAGCACCAGAAGTTACATTTGTCACTGTAGAAGACGGACAAGTAAAAGAAACTGTTGTACTCAAGGCTCCAGAGCATGAACATGGTGCTATGCCTCGCTTTATTGCGGCTCAGGGCGGAACAGATGTGCTTTGTGGTGGATTAGGTCAGGGAGCAGTGACTATGCTTAATGATCTTGGTATTCAGGTTCACGGCGGTGCTCCAACTATAGCTGTAGAAGAGGTGTTGAGCCAGTATCTAGGTGGAACAATAGTATATGGTGATAGTAGTTGCCATCATCATTGCGAAGGTCATCATCACGACCACGAGTAGATAAAGCTAAAACGTATGAAAAGAACACGACTTGTAGTGCTGAGTGATAACCGCACTAATAATAAACTGTTGCAGACTGAGCATGGTCTGTCTATATATTTGGAATGCCCTTCTGGCAAGTATTTGCTAGATACGGGTGCGTCTGATCTTTTCATACGTAATGCAAAGGTTTTAGGAATAGATCTTGCCGACGTGGATTATTGCCTTATCTCTCATGGGCATAATGACCATATTGGTGGTCTTCCTTATTTTCTTAAACTCAACAGCAAGGCTAAAGTTATTCTTTCGAGAGCCATTCCAGGAACAGAGTATGCTTCAATGCGCCGTTATCAGCATTCTCTTACAGGTGATGTAGATTTCTCACAAGATAAAGACCGTTTTGTGTTTGTCAACGAAAGTAGTAATGTTGGAGCCGTTAAAGTTTATGCAAATATAGACAAGCGAAATCCACTTCCATTAGGAAATAAAAATTTACTTTGTAGCAATGCTGCTGGACAGTTTATGCCAGATAACTTCATTCATGAGCTTGCCTTTGTTATTGATGGCGTACTTTTTACAGGATGCGCTCACAGTGGCATCCTAAATATCCTGCAATCAATAGATGTACCAATAAGTTTGAGTATTGGTGGTTTTCATCTGTTAGATGCTCATTTGGACCAGAGTTATGAGACTGACCAACAATTAAATCGAATTGCAGTACGCTTGCATGAAGATTATCCTCATGTACATTTCTATACAGGTCATTGCACTGGCGATCATTGTTTTGATATGATCTCGCAATCTAATAACACACATATTCATCAGTTTCATTGTGGCAAAGAAATACTTCTCACAAGCAATGAATAAGAGTACTTGAATGTTGTTATGAATTTCTGCTTTTTAATACAATGAATAATGATATAGTAGAGTAGTGTTATTTACATTTTACAACAATATATCATTATCATATAGTTCCATTTTGTTTCTTACGAAATATGTTTTTATATAGAAATTGATGTTAACAGTGTAACTTGGTTAACGGAGGACTCTTGAATGTTCAAATATACTGTTGCATTTTCTGGAAACATATCTAAATAGTTGCTCACAGATAACATATCAAGGCCTGTTCCATTAATATTATGTTTGTATGTGAACAACAATACATATTTGTGATTATTATGCAGCTTAATTTTCTTAAGCTCATTTATCGCTTTATCAACGTTCTCTTTATAAGAATACGATGCTGTTGATATCATATTTCTACCTTTAGTTAAAGTAAAGATTTCATATTCATCAAACGCAATGTTCCTATTAGTATCTTCATTAGTGCGAATGAAGCACAATAACGACTTTATTTCCTCGTAAGGGTCTGCTCCATGAAAGAATGAGAGTGCTGAATAGTAATTTATATCATTATCAATTTCCAAAGACGGATTGGTCTTAATTATTATATTTCGTTTTGCTAACGAGTTTTTCGAAAGCACATCCGGAAGCTTTGCAACTCCTTCAGCAGAAGATACAAGTACTATATTCATCAATAGTAACTCTTTATCTTCTTGACCATAAACTCCTTCAGACCTAAGTCTTTCAATGATTTCATTGCTCTCGTCGTCTGTTGCTATCAAACGAGCCGATTTTAATATCATATCATTCATTTTGGTGCTATTTAATTAATGTTGGTACAATACTTACAAATGTGCTAGTGGTGTTTATAAACTATTAGTTTATTTGCTATATTTCCACTCACGGGTGCATTTTCTATATTGCTTTCCAGAATAGGAAAAATATTTCATTTTTTCATTTTCAGCAAGCTGTTTATAGGCCTCATTGCTTATTTCATCTTTAATATAATTTCCATTTTTGTCTTTCATGTATTTATTATCTTTGTTTACAACGTAAGCTGCTACATTAGTTCGGCAACTCTTCGTTATTTTCTGATTCTCAATGTTTACACGCTCATCTACCCATTTAATATTGATACCGTTAAATATAGGTATATTCATAAGCATGTCATCATAAATATAGGTAGAGCGTGTCTCATTTTTCTTTGTTATACGCCATTCGTTTCCGTCAAAGTCGGAAACACTATATTTGCGAATCAAAAATGATGCACGATATTTCTTCTGTTCATTCTCAAAAGTTACATCGACTCCTGAAATATGAAAGTTTAATGAATCTATGGGAAAATATGGAATATTCTTCTTCTCATGGTCATTAGTGTGATACATCACTGGATCTTTTAAACCATTCTCATCTTCCTCATGATAATAAAACTCAATATCCTCTGGATATATTCTGCGATTATCATTAACAGAGAAGTATCCTCCATAGAAGATGTATTTTGCGATTTCTAGAAATTGATGATCTAGTTTTAAAAATTTCTCATTTTCATCTTTAATGTCGGTAACTCCAGTAAACTCGTCTAGTGTTTTGTAAAGAGAATCTTGATTTACAGCTTCTATAATTTTGTCCCAACAATTTTCGGAGGTTATATTTAGAGGATTTTTAAACGCATAATGTCTGCTATTTTCTTTTTCACCTTCCCCTTCTAACCATTTGATGCATAGACCGCAAGCACTAGTTAATTTTATAGGGTTCTTTCTGAATGTTGTTTTCCATTCATTTACGTACCAGTTATTACTTTCATGAGTTAAAGTAATCATTTCTTCTTTGCTTAGAATAAAAAATCTAAACTCTCCTTGCTTGTCAATGTGAATGAATACCCATGGTCCAACTATCTTTTTTTCTAATATATCCCTAAAACTATTTTCAATGGTCATTCCTATAGGGACATTCGAACCAAAAGTCGTTTTTACTTGTATTCCAACAGATTGACTATTCTGTGGATTTGTACAAATAAGGTCTATCGCCTTATAGTTATTCTTTATGGTATTGGCATTGACAGCATCATAACCAAGTTTCTTTAGCTTTTCCAATACAAGGTTTTCCCCCAAAGTACCAAGCTCTAATTTACTTAAACTTTTTAAATATGAAATTGTGAATTTTTCCATGGTTTTATTCGTTAATAATATAATACTTATTTGTTTTATAAATGGTTTATGAAAACGTAAAGCACATTAGTTCGCCACAATATAAATAGCGCATAATGCAAGGGCTAGTGACATTGTGATGTCTGATTGTCTGTGATATTTGCTAAAGAAGTGGTTAAGGTATGTGCCGATGTAAACATAAACAAGATTGGCTCCGGGACCAGCTATAAGTAATAAAGCCGAAACAAGGAGCAGATCACAGAGTTTATTAGAGTAGGGTAGTACAAACGAACTGAAGCAGGTAAGGTCAAATAGTAGCATCTTGGCATTCGTCATTTGTACGATGAAACCACTCCAAAATGTACAATCTCTATTGTCTTCTTTCGTTTGCTTGCTGCTATGATAAATCTTCCATGCCAGCCACATGATGTAGGCAGCACCAAGATACTTAACATATCCAATGTATGAACCAAGTACTGCGCCTAATAAATGCGTAAGTATGGCTAG